>NZ_JBHMFS010000007.1:0-223079 GCF_051433165.1 Falsiroseomonas sp. E2-1-a4
GCTCAGCCGCAGGCCAGGCTCTCCACCACCCCATCCCGCACCACCCCGCCCACCCGATCGACCCGGAAATCCCGCGTCGCCGGCTGGTTGGGGGCCAGCAGGCGGATGCTGCGAATGCCGGGCATCGCGGCCAGTGCGCTGCGTACCTGAGACTCCGGCCGGCCCACCAGCATCGGCAGCGCCGCCGCATGGTCGGCGCAGCGCGCGCCGGCCGGGCCTTCGGACAGGGTCGGCGGCGGCAGGGCGCGGTCGGTGCGCGGCAGGGCGCCGGTTGTCGGCTCACTGGCGCAGCCGGCGGCCAGCAGAACCGAGAGCAAAGCGAGGCGCCTCATGCCGGGGCGTGTTCCTTCCACCAATGCCGCGCGATATCGGCGCGGCGCGTTACCCAGACCTCGTCCTTGTGCCGTGCCACATGCGCCAGAAAGCGACGCAGCGCGGCGGCGCGGCCCGGGCGGCCAACGATGCGGCAATGCAGCCCCACCGACATCATCTTGGGCTGCCCTGCCCGGCCTTCCGCCAGCAGCAGGTCGAAGGCGTCCGTCAGATGCCGCTCGAACCCATCCGGCCCGGCAAAACCCGGCGGGACGGCGAACTTCATGTCGTTGTTGTCGAGGGTATAGGGGATGACGAGGTGCGGCCGCCCCTCCGCCGTCACGTAATGCGGCAGGTCGTCGTCATAGGCGTCGCTGTCATACAGGAAGCCGCCATGGCGGGCGACGAGGGTGCGGGTGCGCGGCGAAATTCGCCCCGTGTACCAGCCGACAGGAGCCGTGCCGGTCAGGCGGGTGATCGTCTCGACGCAGCGGGCGATCTCGGCGGCTTCGGTCGCTTCGTCCATGTTGTGGTAGTCGATCCAGCGCCAGGCATGGCTGGCGACCTCATGCCCCGCTTCGGCGAAGGCGCGGGCGGCCTCCGGGTTCAGCTCCAGTGCGCGGCCGACGCCGTAGATGGTCAGCGGGAAGCCCTGTTCGGCGAACAGCCGCAGCACCCGCCACACGCCGGCCCGCGCGCCATAGTCGAATTGGCTTTCCACCGTGCGGTTGCGCTCGCCGAGGATGGGCGTGCCGCCGGGGACTTCGTGCAGATACAACTCGCTGCCCGCATCGCCATTGAGGACAGTGTTCTCGCCGCCCTCCTCGTAGTTCAGCACGAAGGACAGCGCGAGCTTCGCACCGCCCGGCCAGCGCGGGTCGGGCGGGGTGGCGCCGTAGCCGGCGAAGTCGCGGGGGTAGTCGGTCTCGGCGGCGAGCTTGGTCATCGGCACAGAATCCGCTGTGCAGCGCACCATGGTCAAGGGGTTGTGGTGACGCGCCGGGTCACGGGCACCGCCACCTCGTTCCGTCGTAGCGCCGGGATGGTCCAGGGTGGGTCGTAGAACCAGGCGGTGGGCGGGCCTGAAGCCTGCCACCCGGTATCGCCGAGCGCCGCGCGCAGCCGCGCCTGGGCATCGGCCACCGATTGCGGGCTGATGCTGCCGGTGAAGCGCAGCACGGCATAGGTCTCCGCCGGCACCTCCACCACCCGCACGCGGGCATCGTTCGGTACGGGCGGGTCGCGCAGCTCGGCGGGCAGGAAGAAGCGGATGCGGTGGCCGCTGGCCGTGGTGGATTGCGCGACCGGCGCCGTCATCGCGATCCGCACCGGCTGCTGCGCCACGGGCGCCGTCATGGCGATGCGCGCGCTGCCGCGATTGCCGCCGAAGATGTAGCCGGCGAGGCGGGAGAAGCCTTCGCTGCGGCTGGCCGCCTCATCCGCCACCACCTCCGTCTCCGCCGCCAGGCGCGGGGCGTAGCGGCGGATTTCGAGGCCGTTGGGCTGTTCCAGCAATTCGAAGCGCGGTTCCTCGGTGCCGGACCTCACGCCCACCACCGAACAGGCGCCGAGCAACAGGGCGGTGGCGCCGGCGGCGAGGCGGTTGCGCATGGGATGCTCCAGGCTGGCCTTCGGATGTGGCGCGGCGTGCGCCTCACGCAAGCGCCGCCAGGCTGGCGGAAGGGCTGGCCAGCGGCGTGCCGTTTCGGCACAGCGCGGCGGCGGGGGCCATGCTGGCCTGGGCGAGGGCCACGCAGCGCGCGCCCTCGGCAAAGGCGGCGTCGGCCGCGGCAGCGATGATCCGAGCGTAGGTTTGCGCGTCCCCGGCGCGGAAGGCGGCCCAGGCGCCGGGCACCAGGCGGGTTTCGCAGGATGGGCCGAACAGCGCCGTGGTCGGGGCGAGCGTGGTCTCGACGGCGCAGAGCGCGATGAGGCGGCCGCCGCCGCGCAACGCGGCCTCGGCCAGCGCAGCATCAGAGCGCAGCAGGGGGATGGCGGCGCGGGCCTGGGCCAGGGCCGGGCCGAGGGTGGAGCAGGTGAGGAGGACGGCGTGGGTGCCGGGGGTGGCCAGCGCCTCGATGGCTGCGGCGGTGCGGGCGGCGATGGCGAGGGTCAGGCCGCCGGCGGCCTCGGCCTCTGCCAGCAGGTCGGGGCGGAGGGTGTGGTGCAGCGTGAGGCCCGGTGGGCAGGCGGCGTCGAAAAGCGGGGCGTTGGAGGCGGCGGTATGGAGGCAGGCGATGTGGCGCATGGCGGTTCGGGCCCCCAAACGACCCTCCCCCGCAAAGGCGGGGGAGGGAGAGTGCGGCTTAGTTCTTGGCCTTGTCGACCAGCTGGTTGGTCTTGATCCACGGCATCATGCCGCGCAGCTTCTCGCCGACTTCCTCGATGGGGTGTTCGGCCAGGCGGCGGCGGGTGGCCTTGAAGGACGCCTGGTTCACCTTGTTCTCCAGCATCCAGTCGCGAGCGAACTTGCCGGACTGGATGTCGTTCAGCACGCGCTTCATCTCTTCCTTGGTGGCGGGCGTGATGATGCGCGGGCCGGTGACGTATTCGCCGTATTCGGCCGTGTTGCTGATCGAGTAGTTCATGTTGGCGATGCCGCCCTCATAGATCAGGTCGACGATCAGCTTCACCTCGTGCAGGCATTCGAAATACGCCATCTCGGGGGCGTAGCCGGCCTCGCACAGGGTCTCGAAGCCCGCCTTGATCAGCTCGACCAGGCCGCCGCAGAGCACAACCTGCTCGCCGAACAGGTCGGTCTCGCATTCCTCCTTGAAGGTCGTCTCGATCACGCCCGAACGGCCGCCACCGATGGCGGAGGCATAGGACAGCGCGATTTCCAGCGCATTGCCCGAGGGGTTCTGGTGCACCGCCACCAGGCAGGGCACGCCGCCGCCCTTCTGGTATTCGCCGCGCACGGTGTGGCCGGGGCCCTTCGGCGCGATCATGAACACGTCGATATCGGCGCGCGGGTCGAGCAGGTTGAAATGCACGTTCAGGCCATGCGCGAAGGCCAGCGCCGCGCCGGGCTTCATGTTTTCATGCAGATGGTCGCGGTACAGGTCGCCCTGCAGTTCATCCGGCGTCAGCACCATGACCACATCGGCCCACTTCGCCGCATCGGCCGGGGACATCACCTTGAAGCCGGCGGCTTCCGCCTTCTTCCAGGACCCGCCGGGCCGCAGGCCGATGACGACGTCGGCGACGCCGCTGTCGCGCATGTTCTGGGCATGGGCATGGCCCTGGCTGCCGAAGCCGATGACCGCGACCTTCTTGGCCTTGATCAGATTCACATCCGCATCGCGGTCATAATACACACGCATCGTCAGAACTTCCTTCGGTTGCCCCGGTTGGGGGCGCTATTGCCCCATCGCGGGGCGGTGATGCACCACTTCGTGGATGAAACCAAGCTTCCGCGCCACCGGCGCGCTGAGCACGAAGGGGTAGAGGTCCGGCGTGCCCATGCAGCGGTTCATCGCATTCATGGCAATGGTCAGTGGCGTCCAGGCATTGAGGATTTCCTCCATGCCGGCGCGGTAGGGGCTGAAATCCAGCTCCGTCTCCAGCACGCCCTGCTTGTCCAGCACCGGGCTGATCTTCATGCCGAAGCTGGTCGCCATCTCCAGGCTATCCACCATGTGCAGGTAATGGGCGAAGCACTCCGCCCAATCCTCATGCGGATGCGCCGCGGCATAGGCCGAGATGAAGTCGCCGCGCCAGTCATTGTTGGGTGGATTGGCGTAATGCGCCTGGAGCGCCGCGGCGTAGTCCGTGCTTTCGTCGCCGAACAGGGTGCGGAAATCCTCGGTCCGGCCGGCGCGCTCGACCAGCACCAGGAAGTACCAATGGCCGATCTCGTGCCGCATATGGCCGAGCAGGGTGCGGAACGGCTCGTTCAGCCGGGTGCGCCGCGCCTCCCGCTCCGCATCATCGGCCTCGGCGAGGGCGATGGTGATGTGGCCGTCGTCATGGCCCGTCATGGTCGGCGGCTCGCCATCCAGGTCGGCCAGGAAAGAAAAGCGCAGCTCCGGCCCCTCATGCGGCAGGCGCAGCCGGTCCAGCGTGTAGATCAGCCGGCGCTTGGCCATCTCCATGCGACGCCAGAGCGGCAGATTCTCCGGCATCGACAAATCCGGCACCATCTCATTCAGCCGGCAGGCCGGGCAGTAATCTTCCGTATCGTCGTCCGGCAGAAACCAGTTGCAGGCGCCATGCGCGACATTCGCGCAGGGCTTCTTCCGAGCGCCGTCCAGCATGGCAAGGCCTTCGGCATCGAAGGCGGAGAGCCGCCCGGCCTCCGGCAGGAAACCGAGCGACAGGCCGCACTTCTCGCAAACGGTGTTCTCGAAATGCAGCAGGTTGCTGCAACTCTGGCAGGCGAAAAGGCGCATGGCTCGGGCTCCGGTAACGGTTCGCCCTGCGAACGGCGGGGAAGCCAGCAAAGTTTCAGACCGTGAGTGCGGAACTGCCCCGCACGATCGCCACCGCGCCGGTGCGGCTGACTTCCGCCAGGCCAATCGGGCGCATCAGCGCGCAGAAGGCATCGATCTTCTCGGCATTGCCGGTCATCTCGAAGACGAAGCTCTCGGTCGTCGCATCCACCACCCGGGCGCGAAAAGCGTCCGCCAGGCGCAGCGCCTCCACCCGGTGGTCGCCGCTGCCCACCACCTTCACCAGCGCCAACTCCCGCACCAGATGAGGCCCGGCCAGGGTGAGGTCGGAGACCTTGTGCACCGGCACCAGCCGGTCGAGCTGCGCCTTGATCTGCTCGATCACCATTTCCGTGCCGGAGGTGACGACGGTGATCCGCGACAGGCGCCGATCCTCATCCACCGGGGCCACCGTCAGGCTCTCGATATTGTAGCCGCGGCCGGAGAACAGGCCGATGACGCGCGCCAGCACGCCGGCCTCATTCTCCACCAGCACCGCGATCGTCGCGGAGCGGAATTGTCCCGAATCATCAGCCATGGTTGTTCAGCACTTCACGCAGGAGGGTAAGGACGGGGGCGGGCGTGGGCTCAGACGAGGACCTTGCCCTCATCCGTCACGCCGGCGACGCCACCCTCCTGGCCCGGGCCCAGGATCATCTCGTTATGCGCAGCGCCCGAGGGGATCATCGGGAAGCAGTTCTCGTCCTTCGCCACGCAGATATCCGCGATGACGGGACGATCCGTCGCCAGCATTTCCCGAATGACGTCGTCGAGCTGGCTTTCCTCCGTCGCGCGCAGGCCCACACCGTGGAAACTCTCGGCCAGCTTCACGAAGTCCGGCAGCGCGGCGGAATAGCTCTCGGAATAGCGGCCGCCATGCAGCAGCTCCTGCCACTGCCGCACCATGCCCATGTATTCGTTGTTCAGGATGAACACTTTCACGGGCAGGCGGTACTGCGCCAGCGTCGCCATTTCCTGGATGTTCATCAGGATGGACGCCTCGCCGGCGATGTCGATGACCAGCGCATCCGGGTGCGCGATCTGCACGCCCATCGCCGCCGGCAGGCCATAGCCCATGGTGCCGAGGCCGCCCGAGGTCATCCAGCGATTCGGCTTCTCGAAGCCAAAATACTGCGCCGCCCACATCTGGTGCTGGCCGACCTCCGTGGTGATGAAGGTCTCCCGCCCGCTGTCGCGCGTGATCTCGTACAGCCGCTTGACCGCATGCTGCGGCTTGATGATCTTGCCCTGCTGGACATAACGCAGGCAGTCCTTGCCGCGCCAGATGTCGATCTGGCGCCACCAGGCGGCCAGGGCCTCCCGCATCGGCGGCTGGCTGTCTTCCTTCCAGACCTTGATCATCGCCGCCAGGATCTGCCCGGCGTCGCCGATCACCGGCACATCCACCTTGACGTTCTTGTTGATCGAGGACGGGTCGATATCCGCGTGGATCTTCTTCGCGGTCGGCGCGAAGTGGGAGAGCTTGCCGGTCACCCGGTCATCGAAGCGCGCGCCCATGTTCAGCATGACGTCGCAGCCATGCATGACCAGATTGGCTTCGTAGGTCCCGTGCATGCCCAGCATGCCGAGGAACTGCGGGTCCTGCGACGGGAAGGCGCCGAGGCCCATCAACGTGTTCGTCACCGGGAAGCCGGTGAGATGCGCGAATTCGGACAGCAGGCGGGACGCCTCCGGCCCCGAATTGATCACGCCGCCGCCGGCATAGATCACCGGCCGCTCCGCCTGCTTCAGCAGCGCCACGGCCTTGCGCACCTGCGCCATGTCGGGCGCCGTCACCGGGCGGTAGGACCGATGCGGCTGGGTCGCGGGCGGCGCCTCCACATAGGGCGCCTTGTTGATCAGGATGTCCTTCGGCAGGTCGATCACCACCGGGCCGGGCCGGCCGCTGCGGGCGACGTGGAAGGCCTCATGCACCACGCGTGCCACGTCTTCCGACCGCTTCACCAGGTAGTTGTGCTTGGTGGCGGGGCGGGTGATGCCGGTGGTGTCGGCTTCCTGAAAGGCGTCGTTGCCGATCAGGTGGGTCGGCACCTGCCCGGTCAGGCAGACCAGCGGGATGCTGTCCATCAGCGCATCCAGCAGCCCAGTCACCGCATTGGTGGCGCCGGGGCCGGAGGTGACCAGCACGCAGCCCACCTTGCCGGTGGAACGCGCATAACCCTCCGCCGCATGCACCGCGGCCTGTTCGTGACGCACCAGGATGTGGCGGATGGCGTTCTGCTGGAAGATCGCGTCGTAGATCGGCAGCACCGCGCCGCCCGGATAGCCGAAGATGACCTCGACCCCCTGGTCCTTCAGCGCGCGAAGTACGACTTCGGCGCCCGACATCGTCAGGGGCTGCGTCGCGGCGTGCGGGAGGGTGGCGGACATGGGGCGGGTTGCTTTCCTATGGGCTGGCGATGGGCCTGTGAGAGGCCCGCTGACGCCGCTACTTACGCGCCGTGCTGCGCCGCGTCAACGCCGCGATCAATAAACATCATAAATTCAGCCAAAACTCTTTCCGAAAGTTGCGAGAGACCGTCGCTGCGCGCATGGATGCTATGCGTGAGCTCCGCGAGGCGGTGATGCCGGAACCAGGTCGCCTGCCGCTTGGTGTACTGCCCGGTGTTGAGGATCGCCCGTTCGGAGGCTGCCTGCAGCGTCATCCGCCCCGCCAGATGCGCGATCAGCTCCGGCACGCCATGGGCGCGCATGGCCGGCAGGGCCGGGTCCAGCCCTTGGGCCGCCAGCGCCGCCACCTCCTCCAGCGCCCCCTGCCCCAGCATGGCGTGCCAGCGCGTGGCGATAGCGGTACGCAGCGCATCCCGCGCCGGGTCCAGCAGCAGGGCGGCGAAGCGCCAGGGGGCGGGGCCGGTACCGCTGGCGGACTGCCAGTCCCGCAGGCCGCGGCCGGTGCCGGTCACCACCTCCCACGCGCGGGTCACCCGCTGGGCGTCGGAGGGGCGCAGGCCGGCGGCCGTTTCCGGGTCGATCGCCGCCAGCCGCGCATGCAGCGCGGCAGGGCCGATCGTGGCGGCAAGCCGGCGCGCCTCCGCCCGAGCCTCCACGGGGATCTGCGGAATCGCGGACAGGCCCTCGGTGAGGGACAGGAAATACAGCCCCGTGCCGCCGCACAGGATCGGCACGCGCCCCGCCTGGCGTGCCTGCTCCATCGCCGCCAAGGCAGCGTCGCGCCACCAGGCGACGGTGCCGGCCTCTGCCGCCGGGCGCACGCCATAGAGAAGGTGCGGCACACGCGCCTCCTCCTCCGCTGTCGGGCGTGCGGTGATGATTCGCAGCTCGGCATAGACCTGCATGGAATCGGCGTTGATGACCGTGCCGCCGACCCGCTCCGCCAGGGCGAGTGCCAGCGCGCTCTTGCCGCTGGTGGTGGGACCCGCGACCAGGATCGCGGGCGGTTGTGCTGCGCTCATGCCAATGGCACAGGGCGCGGGCCATGCCCCATATCCTGACCCTGGTCGCCGCCCCCGGCGCCCTCGAATCCGCCCTCGTCTCCCGCTGCCGCGCGGCGCTGTCGGCGCTCGGCGCCAATCCCGGCGCGCCGGACTGGCTGGCGGAGGGCGAGGCGGTGGATATCCCCTTCGTCAACGCCCCGGCCGAACTCGCCGCCGCCGCCGCCCGCACGGCGCTGGAAGATGCGCCGGTGGATGCCATCGCCATGCCGGCCGAGGGCCGCCGCAAGCGCCTGCTGGTCGCCGACATGGACAGCACCATCGTGACGTCGGAGACGCTGGACGAGCTGGCCGCCTATGCCGGGCTGAAGGACCAGATCGCCGCCATCACGGCGCGTTCCATGAATGGGGAGCTGGACTTCGCCCAGGCTCTGCATGGCCGCGTCGGCATGCTGGCCGGCCTGGACGTCGCGGCGCTGGAGGCCACCTGGCAGGCGACGGAGATGATGCCGGGCGCCGCCACGCTGGTCGCGACCATGCGGGCCGATGGCGCGGTCTGCTGCCTGGCCTCCGGCGGCTTCACCTTCTTCACGGGGCGCGTGGCGCAAAAGCTCGGCTTCGATCACCACGTCTCCAACATCCTGCTGGTCGAGGACGGCAAATTGACGGGCAAGGTGGCCGAGCCGGTCTTCGACCGCAACGCCAAGCTCGCCACGCTGACACGCCTGGCCACGGAAAACGGCCTGCCCATGGCGGCGACGCTGGCGGTGGGGGATGGCGCCAACGACCTCGACATGATCGGCGCGGCCGGGCTGGGGGTTGCCTATCGCGCCAAGCCGATCGTGGCGGCCGCAGCGCGGGCGCGGGTGGATCATACGGACCTGCTGGCGCTGCTGTACGCGCAGGGGTACCGGCGGGCGGAGTTCCGGGCGGGCTGAGCGCCCAAGAAAAAACCCTCTCCCCGACTGGGGAGAGGGTTCCTCAAAGGGTCAGCCAACCACCCTCAGCCCGGGCTGCCACGCGGCGCCGCCAGGCGCAGCGGGACCCAACGCTGGCCCTGGGCGCTTTCGATCAGCAGCAGCGCGGTGGCGCGGTTCTGGCGGCGCAGCGCCTCCAGCCGGGCCTGCACCTCGGCCGGGCTGTTCACCCGTTCCTGCTGCACTTCCACGATCACGTCGCCGGGGCGCAGTTCACGCTCCGCCGCCGGGCTGCCGGGCGAGACTTCGGTGATCACCACGCCGCGGCTTTCCGGGCGCAGGCTGAAACGCTCCCGCGTCTCCGACGTGATCGGGCCGATCGTCAGGCCAAGGCCCGCCAATTCCACGGTCTGCGGGCGCGCATCCGGGGTTGGGCTGGGCGTGCCGGCCTGCGCCGCCTCGGTGGGCAGTTCGCGCACCGTCACGTTCAGCGTCTGCTCCCGCCCCTCGCGCCAGACCACGACGGGGGATTCCTGACCCACCGGCGTGTCGGCGACGATGCGCGGCAGGCTGCGCATCTCCCGCACCTCCTGGCCGTTGAAGCGCAGGATCACGTCGCCGGCCTGGATGCCGGCGGCGGCCGCGGGGCCATCCTCCTGCGCCCGAGCCACCAGGGCGCCACGCGCGCCGTTCGGCAGCGACAGGCTCTCGGCGATTTCCTCCGTCACCTGCTGGATGTTCACGCCCAGCCAGCCGCGCCGCACCCGGCCCACATCACGCAACTGCGCCGCGATGTTACGCGCCAGGTTGGCGGGGATGGAGAAGCCGATGCCGATCGACCCGCCGGAGGGCGAGTAGATGGCCGTGTTGATGCCCACCACCTCACCCGCCAGGTTGAACAGCGGGCCACCGGAATTGCCGCGGTTGATGGCGGCATCGGTCTGGATGAAGTCGTCATACGGCCCCTGGCGGATGTCCCGGCCGCGGGCGGAGACGATGCCGGCAGTGACGGAACCGCCGAGGCCGAAGGGGTTGCCGATGGCCAGCACCCAGTCGCCGACCAACGCCGTGTCGCTGTCGGCGAAGCTCACGAAGGGCAGCGGGCGGTCCGACTGCACGCGCAGCACGGCAATGTCGGTCCGGGCATCCGTGCCGACCAGTTCCGCCCGCAGGGTGGAGTTGTCGGACAGCACCACATTGATCTCATCCGCACCGTCGATGACGTGGTTGTTGGTCACGATGATGCCGGAGGCATCGATGATGAAGCCGGAGCCCAGAGACTGGCCGCGGCGGGTCGGCGGCTGCGGCCGGTTCGGCTGCTGGCCGCCGGGCGGCCGGTTGCGCTCCAGGAAGTCGCGGAAGAATTCCTCGAAGGGGCTGCCAGGCGGCGCCTGCGGCACCTCCGGCCCACCGGGGGGCGCGCCGGGGCGCTGCTGCTGGCGCTGGGCGGCGGCCTGGCTGGTCTGGATGTTGACCACGGCCGGCAACAGGCGCTGCGCCAGCGGCGCGAAGGTCATCGGCGCACCGGGCGGGGGGATCTGCGCCATGGCGGGCGGGGCTGGCAGGGCGGCCAGCGGCGCGGCCAGCGCCGCGACCATCAGCAGGGGGGCAAAGCGCAATTGCGGCAACCTTCTTTCGGATGGGATAGGCACCGGGCTTGGAGCCCCGCGCGGCATTGGGTGTCAGATTGGCATGGCACGGATGAATCGGAAGCCCATCGCGGCATGACGAGCCTATCACCCCGCATCGCTGGGCGGATCAGAAAGAGACGATGATCCAGGCCGCGGCCACCCCGATGGCTGCCGCGACCAGTCCACCCTGCCGAAGCCGTTGTTCCGGCAGGGTGGAAAGGCGGGCCAGCATGGCCTTCATGACGCCGGGGAAGGCCGCGTAGCACAGCCCCTCCACCGCCAATACGACGGCCACGCCCGCAAGGACGTGGCCGAAATCAAGCACGCGCCTATTGCGGCGCGGGCGTCGGCGCCACCACGATCGGCGGTGCCGAAGGCGGGGCCGGTGCAGGCGCAGGCACTGCCGGCGCGGGCGCCGCCGCCGGGCTGGCGGGTGCGGCAGGTGCCGCGCTTGCCGCCGCTGCCGGGCGGGCACTGCCCTGCGGCAGCAGGCTGGCCGGCATGCTTTCGCGGAAGAAGCGGAAGAACTCGCTGTCCGGCGACATCAGCAGGCGCGTCTCACCCGAGGAGAAGGCCTCCCGATAGGCCTGCATGCTCCGGTAGAACTGGAAGAATTCCGGATCCTGCTGGAAGGCTTCCGCGAAGATGCGGATCGCGTCCTGCTCGCCCTGACCGCGAAGGATGTCGGCCTGCGCCTGGGCTTCAGCCAGCAGCACGGTGCGTTCACGGTCCGCGCCGGCGCGGATGCGGGTGGCTTCCTCCTGGCCGCGGGCGCGTTCCTCGGCAGCCACACGCTGCCGCTCGGACTGCATGCGGGACAGGATGGCGTCCGTGTTCTGTTCCGGCAGGTCGGCGCGACGGATGCGGACATCCACCACCTCGATGCCGAAGGCCTGCATCTCCTCGTTCACCAGGCGGCGGATCTCGCCCATGATGCGCGGCCGGTCGTTCGACAGAACGGACAGCAGCGGCTCGTTGCCCAGCACCCGCCGGACGGCGGAGGTGACGACGGAGTTGATGCGGGCGCGGATGCCGGCCTCCAGCGGGCCAACCGTCTGGTAGAAGCGCAGCGGGTCGGTGATGGAATAGCGGGTGAAGCTGTCCACGCTCAGGCGGCGCTGGTCGCCCAGGATGATTTCCTCGGCCGGCGCGTCGAAGTCCAGCAGGCGACGGTCGAAGGAGATGACGGACTGCACGAAGGGGATCTTGGCGTGCAGCCCCGGCTCGCGGATCACGCGGATCGGCTCGCCGAACTGGGTGACGAGCACCTGCTGGGTCTGGTGCACAGTGAACAGGGTGGAAGCCGTGACCACCAGGGCCACGACGACGACGACCGCGAGGGCGACGAGCTTGTTCATCGAATCGCTCCCGCCGGGCGGGCTGCGCCAGGCTGTGCCGAATTGACCTGCGGCACCGGCTGGCCACCCTGGCGCTGCGGCTGAAGCGGCCCTGCCCGGCCGCTGTCCAGGTTCAGGAAGGGCACCATGCCCTGCAGGTTGCTATCGATCAGGATGGTCGGGTTGCGGCGCAGCACCTCCTCCATCGTCTCGATGTACAGGCGGCGCACCGTCACGTCCTGCGCGACCTGATAGGCCGACAGCACGGAAAGGAAGCGCTGCGATTCACCGCGGGCGCGGGAGATCTGGCTTTCACGGAAGCCCTCGGCTTCCTGCACCAGGCGCTGCGATTCACCACGGGCGGCGGGGATGATGCCGTTGCGGTAGGATTCCGCCTCGTTCCGCGCACGTTCGCGGTCCGCGCCGGCGCGCTGCACGTCGATGAAGGCGTCCACCACCCGGGCGGGCGGCTGCGCGTTCTGCAACTGCACCTGGGTGATTTCGACGCCGGCGTTGTATTCGTCCATGATCGCCTGGGTGCCGGTCCGCACCGCCTGTTCGATCTGCGCGCGCGCCTCGGTCAGGGCGGGCTGGATCGGGGTGCGGCCGATGACTTCGCGCATCACGCTCTCGGCGGCGGATTTCACCGTCGCCTCGGGGTTGCGGGTGTTGAACAGGAACGATCCTGCATCGCGAATGCGCCAGAACACGGCGAAGTCGATGTCGATGATGTTCTCATCGCCCGTCAGCATCAGGCTTTCTTCCAGCACGTCCCGCGCCGGAACCGGGCGGACGACGTTGCCGGCATCGGCGGCGGCGCGGAAGCCGACATCGATGCGGTTGATGCGGGTGACGCGCGGCGTGGTCACGCTCTCGACCGGCCAGGGCAGATGGTAGTTCAGGCCCGGCTGCGTGGTCTGGGTATAGGCGCCGAAGCGCAGCACAATACCCTGCTCATCCGCCTGCACCCGGTAGATGCCGGAGGCGAGCCAGGCGCCCACCAGCAGCAGCGCCAGCAGGCCGATACCGGCGCCACCCATGCCGCGCGGCAACAGGCGGCGGGCGGCATCCTGCGCCTGTCGGATCATATCATCGATGTCGGGTCCGCGGCCGCCACCGCCGCCCTGGCCGCCGCCCGAAGGCGGCTGCGGCTGCCCCCAGGGGCCGCCGCCGCCGCCGGGCCTGGGATTGCCCCAGGGGCTCGGTCCGCCGCTGCTGTTCCACGCCATAGGGCTTTAGGCCTCCTGCAAACATACCAAGACTATTGCCACGCCCATTCCGTGAAAGGGAGGGGTGTGGCGACGTTACCAACGGTCCATATGGTGCGCGCCTGGCCCAGTTGAACCGTCCGTGAAGTCCGTCCGGAGGAATACCCGGCTCGGCGCGTCCCGGTCCGGCCTAACCAGAACCACATGGGGCCAGCCGGCGGGCGGATAGCGTGCTACGCACCGGGCCGATTGGGCGCGATATCGTACGGAAGAGAGGGCAATTCAAGCGATGAGCGAAGGGCTGGAACAGGCGGTGCGCGCCGCATTGCGTGGCGTGCGCGACCCGGTGAGCGGCCAGGATGTGGTCAGCGCCGGCATGGTCGATGGCCTGGCGGTGAAGGCCGGCATGGTGCAGTTCGCGCTTCAGGTGCCGCGCGAAAAGGCGCGGGAGAGTGAGCCGCTGCGCGCCGCCGCGGAACGCGCCGCCGCCGGCGTGCCCGGCGTGCTCTCCGCCACCGTGGTGCTGACCGCGCACCGGGCCGAGCCGCCACCGCCAGCCGCACCCTCTCGCAAGGCGCCACCCGGCGGCACGCCGGGCAAGGGGCAGATGCTGCTGCCGGATGTGACGGCCATCGTCGCGGTGGCCTCCGGCAAGGGCGGCGTCGGAAAATCCACCACCGCGGTCAACCTGGCCGTGGCGCTCGCCTTGCAGGGGCTGAAGGTCGGGCTGCTGGATGCCGACATCTACGGCCCTTCCCTGCCGCAGATGTTGGGCACCCGCGAACGCCCGCGCACCGAGGGCCAGCGCATCATCCCGCTGTCCCGCTGGGGGCTGAAGGCGATGTCCATCGGCTTCCTGGTGGAGGAGGAGACGCCGATGATCTGGCGCGGCCCGATGGTGATGGGCGCGCTGGAACAGTTGATGGGCCAGGTGGAGTGGGGCGCGCTGGACATCATGATCGTGGACATGCCCCCCGGCACCGGCGACGCGCAGCTCACCATGAGCCAGCGCGTGCCGCTGGCGGGTGCCGTGATCGTCTCCACCCCCCAGGATGTGGCGCTGCTGGATGCGCGGCGCGGGGTGAAGATGTTCGAGCGGGTGGGCGTGAAGGTGCTCGGCCTGATCGAGAACATGGCCTTCTTCTGCTGCCCGAATTGCGGCCACCAGACCGATATCTTTGGCCATGGTGGCGCGAAGGCGGAGGCGGCGCGGCTCGGGGTGGAGTTCCTCGGCGAGCTGCCGCTGAAGCTGGCGATCCGCGAATTGGCCGATGCCGGCACGCCGATTGTCGCGGCAAGGCCGGAGACGCCGGAAGCGCAGGCCTACCAGGCCATCGCGACCAGGCTCCGTGAAAAACTGGCCGAGAATGCCGCGGCGGCCAGCGGGCCGAAGATCGTCATCGCGTAGCCAGCATCGCGATCGCTATCGCGTGGCCAACATCGCGATCGCTATCGCGTGGCCAGCATCGCGATCGCTATCGCGTGGCCAGCATCGCATCCGTCTCCGCCGCCACCGGCATGGCCGGGGCGGCGCCGGGGCGGGTGCAGGCCAGCGCGGCGGCCGCGGCGGCGCGGCGCATCGCCTGGATCAGCGGCAGGCCACGGTCCAGCCCCGCGGCCAGCACGCCGCACCAGGTATCGCCCGCGCCGGTGGTGTCCACGACCTCGACGGGAAAGCAGGGGATGGTGGCGAGGCCGGACTCCGTCGCCGCCTCCGCCCCCGCCTCCCCGCGTGTGATCGCCACGGCGGTGCCGAGCGCCAGGTGCAGCGCGGCCGCGCTGGCCTCCGTGCCGAGGCGGGCGGCCAGCACCGTCGCCTCATGCTCGTTCAGCACCAGCAGATGCAGGGCGCGCAGCACCTCCAGCGGCAATTCGCCGGGCGGGGCCAGGTTCAGGATGCATTGCGCGCCAAGTTCGGCCGCACGCAGCACCATCGCCGCCACTTCCTCGGCCGGCACTTCCATCTGCAGCAGCACGATGACGCCGGGTCGCAGCGCCGCATCCTCCACCTGCGCGGCGCGGGCCATCATGTTGGCGCCCGGGGCGACGGCGATCTGGTTGCGGCCGTCCCGATCCACGCAGATGCTGGCGCAGCCGGTCGGCGCATCCACCACGATCAGTCGGCTGAGATCCACCCCGGCATCGCGCATCGCGCCGGTGGCGACCACGGCCAGGCCATCGCCGCCGACGCAGCCGGCGAAAGCCACCTGCGCGCCATCCCGCGCCGCGGCCACCGCCTGGTTGGCGCCCTTGCCGCCGGAGGATTGCTGGAAGCCGTCGCCCAGCACGGTCTCCCCGGGTGCCGGCAGGGTGGGGACGGTGAAGACGAGGTCGGTATTGGCCGAACCGAAGACGATGATGCTCATTCGCGGAACATGCGCCCGGCGCGGGCACGGTCATAGAGTGTCGCGATAAGCGTTTCGAACACCGGGGCGACCTGGCGGGCCAGATTCATCCGCCCATGGGTCGCGGCCTCCGCGATTCCGGCATCGCGCCAATGACCGGTGCCGATGACACCCTGGAGGAAGCCCTGGGCGCGGTCGCAGGCCATGGCGAAGCGGGCCTCCGGCGTGGCGTTGTCCTCGAATTCCTCCCACAAGCCGCGCAGCCGGGCACCGAGGTCGGGCGGCAGGCGGCCGAAGACGATGTCGGCCGCGGCTTTCTCCCGCGCCGCATGGGTCAGCAGATGCGCCTCGTCATAGGCGAAGGTGTCGCCGGCCTCGATCTCCACCAGGTCATGCGCGGCGATCATCGCCAGGGTATGGCCCAGGTCGGGGCGTGGCTCCGGCATGTCGCCATGCAGCAGCACGGCGACCAGCGCCACGTTCCAGCAATGCTCCGCCGAATTCTCGCGGCGGGCGGTGCCATGGGGGTTGCCGCTGTGATTGATGGTCTCGCCGCGCCGTTCGATGTGCTTCAGGCGGTCGGCGAGTGCCAGGAAATCGATCAGCGCGGAGGTGCGTGCGGCAGTCATCCTGATCCTTACAGTCCGGCCGTCCAGCGACCGAGCAGGAAGCCGAACAGCACCGCCCCGCCCAGCAGCGCGAAGATCTCGCCAAACATGGCGTGCGCCAGCGGCAGGCCGAGGGTGATGAGCACCACCAGCAGCGCCACCTTCCACCAGCGGGCCAGCCATTCCGGCCGGGCCGGCGCCTTGCCTTTGGACCGCGAGGTGGCCGGGCGGGCGCGCGGCGCGCGTTTGGCGGTGGGGCTAGTCGCCACGGCCGAGGGTTTCCATCAGCTCCCGCCATTCCCGCTTCGACAGACCCGAATCCGGCTGCGTCACCGGCTCGCCGGCCAGCATGCGGCGCAGGATGCCGAGCATCTGGGCGGAGAAGGTGACGGCGCCGAGCCGGTAGTCGCGGAACGCCCCGGTGGCGATCGGCACCCAGGCCTCGGCGCTTTGCATCATCGCCTCGGCATAGACGCGGATTTCGTACTGGGCGTGGGCATCGGCGCGCAGCGACAGGAAGTGGAACAGGTTGTGGAGGTCGGTCTTCCAGTACCATTGGGTATAGGCGTTCAGCGTCAGGTTCATCCGCGCCAGTTCGCGCGCCAGGCCGGCGCGGCCGGGGTCGATCGGTTGGCCCTGGTCATCCTCGTTCAGCATGTCGAGGTAGTGGTCGTAGTTGCGGGTCGCATCCTCCCGCAGCAGGTCCAGCACGCGGGCGGCCTGGTCGCCTTCCAGCACCTCGCCGCGGCCCTGGCGGTTGACGGCGGATTGCGCGGCCAAATGCTCGGGCGCCGGAATATAGAATTCGCGGTCGAGGATGGAGTAGCGCGCAGAATATTCGTTCACATTTGCCGTGCGATGGCGAATCCATTGCCGGGCGACGAAGATCGGCAACTTCACATGATACTTGATCTCGCACATCTCGAAGGGGGTCGAGTGGCGGTGGCGCATCAAATACCGAATCAGGCCCCGGTCTTCCGTCACCGCGCGGGTGCCGCGGCCGTAGGAGACGCGGGCGGCCTGCACGATGGCGGCGTCGTCGCCCATATAGTCCACGACGCGGACGAAGCCGTGGTCCAGCACCGGGGTTGCGGTGAACAGCATATCTTCCAATGCCGGCACGGTAGGCCGCCGGGTGGCATGCGCGGCGCTGCGCGCGGCGTCGATTTCGAGCTGCTGTTCTGGCGTCAGGGCCATGCCCGGAGTCCTGTAGGTCAAAGGTTGGCTGTACTAGCCCAGCCCCGCCCTCACGACACCCCTGGATTTCGGGAGCGGGAGCGCCTACATCTGTCCCGTCGCTTCGGCGACTATGGTGATAAACGCGACCTGGAATAATCGTTGCGGACCCGGGGGCAGTGCCCGGCGCCTCCACCAATCTCCCTCGGGAGAATCTGGGGGCGAAACAGCTTCGACGCGCGTGGTAAAGAGGTCGTTTTTGCCCGGCATTGTACCGCCGTTATCGGGCTAATCTCTAAGTGCGAACGACAATAGCCGCGAGGCTTACGCACTCGCTGCCTGAATAAGGTAAGCGCGGTTCGGGGGGCACCGGGCAACAGAAGCCCCCTACTTAACTCCCCGCGCCCCTTTCGCGCGCCTGCCCGCCGGCTTATGGTCCCGCGCAAGGGGATGCATGCATGAGCGACGACGCCCAGACGGCCGAAAGCCTGATTCCGTATGAGCGGTGGACCGACGACGCCCTGCGCGAAGTCGTCATCCGCGCCATCGAGCTGGCGGCCAGCAGCGGCCTGCCAGGCGAACACCACTACTACATCACCTTCCGCACGGATTACCCGGGCACCCGCGTGCCGGGCCATCTGAAGGCGCGCTACCCGCAGGAAATGACGGTGGTGCTGCAGCACCAGTACGAAGGCCTGGCGGTGGACCGCGACGGCGGCAGCTTCACCGTGCGCCTGCATTTCGGCGGCGTGCCCGCCACGCTGGTGGTGCCCTTCGTCGCGCTGACCGGTTTCGCCGACCCCGCCGTGCGCTTCGGCCTGCGCTTCCAGCCCACGCTGGATGCGGTGCCGGAGGAACCGGCGGAGGCCGAGCCGGAGCAGCCCGCCGCCGCCGCGGCCGTGCCGGAGGCCCCGGCTCAGGTGGTCAGCCTCGACGCCTTCCGGCGCCGCCCCGCCCGCGACTGACCGCGGAACCCCGCAAGAATTCTTGGTTCGGTTGTCCAGGCGCCGGACTCCCGTGGAGAATGGCTATGACCGCACCGCTCGATATCGATTCGCCCGTCATCGCGCCGACCCGGCCGGAGGGGTTCCGCTACAGCCCGATGTACCCGCTGGGCGCCGATGCCACGCCCTATCGCAAGCTCGACATCGCCGGCATCAGCACCGCCACCTGCGATGGCCAGACGGTGTTGAAGATCAAGCCGCAGGCCTTGGAAGAACTCGCCTTCGCCGCCTGCAAGGACGTCTCCCACCTGCTGCGCCCCGCGCATCTGGCCCAGCTCGCGAAAATTCTGCAGGATCCGGAGGCCAGCCCGAATGACCGCTTCGTGGCGCTCGACCTGCTGAAGAACGCCAACATCGCCGCCGGCGGCGTGCTGCCCATGTGCCAGGACACCGGCACCGCCATCGTCTTCGGCAAGAAGGGCCAGCGCGTCTGGGTCGAGGGCGATGAGGAGGAGGCGCTGAGCTACGGCGTCCACCGCACCTATACCGAGACCAACCTGCGCTATTCGCAGATGGCGCCGCTGACCATGTGGGACGAGGTGAACACCGGCAACAATCTGCCGGTCGAGTTCTCCATCATGGCGGAGCCAGGCGATCACCACGCCACTGAGATGAAGCTGATGTTCGTCCTGAAGGGCGGCGGATCGGCCAACAAGACCTTCCTTTACCAGCAGACCCGGGCGGTTCTGAACAAGCCGAAGCTGCTGGCCTTCCTGGAAGACAAGATCAAGACGCTCGGCACCAGCGCCTGCCCGCCCTATCACCTGGCCATCGTCATCGGCGGCACCAGTGCGGAGGCGAACCTCAAGACCGTGAAGCTGGCCTCCACCAAATGGCTGGACGCGCTGCCGACCGAGGGCAGCAAGGCCGGCCACGCTTTTCGTGATGTCGCGTTCGAGGCGGAGGTGCACAAGCTGACGCAGAACCTCGGCATCGGCGCGCAGTTCGGCGGCAAGTACTTTTGTCATGATGTGCGGGTGGTGCGGCTGCCGCGGCATGGCGCGTCCCTGCCGATCGGCATCGGCGTGTCCTGCTCCGCCGACCGCCAGATCAAGGCAAAGATCACGCCGGCAGGCGTGTTCCTGGAGGATCTGGAGCACGAGCCCGCGAAATACCTGCCGGAAGCCACCGATCATATTTTGGGCGGCGACGTGGTGCGGATCGACCTGAACCAGCCCATGGCAGCGATCCGGGCGGAGCTGTCGAAGCACCCGGTGAAGACCCGCGTCTCGCTGAGCGGCACGGTGGTGGTGGCGCGCGACATCGCGCACGCCAAGCTGCAGGAACGGCTGGACCGCGGCGAGGGTCTGCCGGACTACCTGAAGAACCACCCTGTCTATTACGCCGGCCCGGCCAAGACCCCCGAGGGCTACGCCACCGGCAGCTTCGGCCCGACCACGGCGGGGCGCATGGACAGCTATGTCGAGGCTTTCCAGAAGGCCGGCGGTTCGCTGGTGATGCTGGCCAAGGGCAACCGCAGCAAGGCGGTGCTCAAGGCCTGCCAGAGCTACGGCGGCTTCTACCTCGGCTCCGTCGGCGGCCCCGCCGCCCGGCTGGCGCAGGACTGCATCCGCAAGGTCGAGGTGCTGGAATACCCGGAACTCGGCATGGAGGCGGTCTGGCGGATCGAGGTCGAGGATTTCCCGGCCTTCATCGTGGTCGATGACAAGGGCAACGACTTCTATGAGGGGCTGGAATAGTCCTGCGCCCTGTCGCCAAAGCGGGCCTTCCTGCCGCGGCGACACTGGGATATGGCTTTCCGCACCGTTAAGCCACACATCCGGGAACCCGCCCTGACATGGCCCGTAGCCGCATCTCCTCTGGCAGCCGCTTCGAAGAAGAAATCGGCTATTCGCGCGCCGTCGTCGATGGGGACTGGATCTTCGTCTCCGGCACCACCGGCTACGACTACGCCACCATGACCATCGCCCCCGGCGTGGTGGACCAGTGCGAGCAGACCTTCCGCAACATCGATGCGGCGCTGCGCCAGGCCAATGGGCGGATGGAGGATGTGGTGCGCGTCGTCTTCCTGGTGCCGGACCGGGCCGATTGGCCGCTGTGCTGGCCCGTGGTGAAGAAATGGCTCGGCCGCGCCCGCCCGGCCTCGACCATGATGGTGGCCGGGCTGCAGACGCCGGAGATGCGGATCGAGATCGAGGTGACGGCCCGGCTACGCCGCCGCGACGGGGACAAATAGGCCAATGCGTTTCTCCGTCGACCGCCTCGACCACATCGTCATCACCTGCGCCGAGGTGGAGATTTCCGCCAACTGGTACCAGCGCGTGCTGGGCATGGAGCGCGACAGTTTCGGCGAGCCGCCGCGAATCGCGCTGAAATTCGGCGGCCAGAAGATCAATTTGCGGCCGCGCGGCGCCACCCAGGCGGAGTGGTTCTCCTCCGTCGTCGCGGAGCCCGGCACGCAGGATCTATGCTTCGTCGTCACCGTGGCGGCGGAGGATATCGCGGAGCATCTGCGAAGCTGCGGCGTGACGGTGGAAGTGGGGCCCGTCGCCAAGCAGGGTGCGCTCGGGCCGATCACCTCGGTCTATTGCCGCGACCCGGACGGTAATTTGATCGAGATCGCCACCTATGGCGACCGCTTCACGGAATAGCCATCCATGCGGGGCGCGGCACGCCCCATCTCCTGGGCAAAGGAGACCCGCATGACCCAGACCCGCACCGAGACCGACAGCCTCGGCACCATTGAGATTCCGGCCGACCGCCTCTGGGGCCCGCAGACCGAACGGGCGCGTCTGCTGTTCCGCATCGGCACGGAGCGGTTTCCGCCCGGGCTGATCCGCGCCGTGGGGCTGCAGAAGCAGGCGGCGGCGCAGGCCAATGAAAAGCTCGGCGAATTGCCAGCGGACCTCGCGCAGCCGATCGCGGCGGCGGCGGCGGAGGTGGCGGCGGGCCAGCATGATGCCGAATTCCCGCTGCCGGTCTGGCAGACCGGTTCCGGCACCCAGACCAACATGAACGCCAATGAGGTCATCTCGAATCTCGCCAACCGGACGCTCGGCCAGCCGCTCGGCAGTCGCAAGCCCGTGCATCCGAACGACCATGTGAATCGCGGGCAGTCCTCCAACGACAGCTTCCCGACCATCATGCACATCGCGGCGGCGGAGGCGGTGGCGGGGCGTCTGATCCCGGCGCTGGGCACGCTGCATGCCAGCCTGGACCGCCGTGCGAAGGAATGGGCTGGGCTGGTGAAGATCGGCCGCACCCACATGATGGATGCGGTGCCGGTCACCCTCGGCCAGGAAGCCGCGGCCTGGGCCAGCCAGGTGGAGCTCGGCATCGCCAGGCTGCGGGATGCGCTGCCGCGGCTGATGCCGCTGGCCCAGGGCGGCACCGCCGCCGGCACCGGGCTGAACACCCACCCGGATTTCGCCAAGACCTTCGCGGCAATCGTCGCCAACCTCACCGGCCTACCCTTCACCGCCCACCCGAACCCCTTCGAGGGGATGGGCGCGCATGATGCGCTGGTGGAGCTGTCGGGTGTGCTGAACACCCTCGCCGTGTCGCTGAACAAGATCGGCAACGATGTGCGCCTGCTCGGCAGTGGTCCACGCGCCGGCCTGGCGGAACTCGTGATCCCGGCCGACGGCCTGTCCAGCAGCATCATGCCGGGCAAGACCAACCCGACGCAGTCGGAGGCGCTGACCATGGTCTGCGCGCAGGTCATGGGCAACCACGTCACCGTCACCATCGGCGGCGCCCAGGGGCATCTCGAACTCAACGTCTTCAAGCCCGTCATCATCCAGGCCGTGCTGCAATCGGCCGGGCTGCTGGCCGATGTGGCCGAAAGCTTCGCCGCCAACATGATGGACAAGTTGGAGCCGAACCACGCGAAGCTGGCCGACAATCTCGGCAAGTCGCTGATGCTGGTCACCGCATTGAACCCGCGCATCGGCTACGACAAGGCGGTGGCGATCGCGAAGCTGGCCCTGGCGGAGGACATCACCCTGAAGGCCGCCGCCGCGCGCCTCGGCCATGTCAGCGAGGCCGATTTCGACCGCTGGGTGCGGCCGGAAGATATGCTGAGCCCCGGCGGCACGCTGGCCGGCGGCGGGTGAGGCATCTGCGGAAGCGGTCCTTCCGCCTGGCCGGGCACCGCACCTCGGTCGCGCTGGAAGCCGAGTTCTGGGTGGTGCTGGAGGAACTGGCGGCGCAGCGCGGCCAAAGCCTGGCGGCGCTGGTAGCCGGGGTGGATGCGGCCAGGCCCATGCCGGACCTCCCGCTGGCCAGCGCGCTGCGGGTGCATGCGCTGGCCCATGCCGGTGAGCAAAAAGCGGGCTGACGGTCAGGCCGGCAGCCGCGCATCACATCCCTGCTTCAGCCGCGCTCGGCGCGCCAGCGAGCCCAGCCGGAGGTCTCCGGCAGCGCCCGCGGTGCCTCCGCCGGGCCGGTCAGGCGCAGGCCGATGTCGGGCGCCTCCGGCACCGCCGGCCGGGTCAGCAGGCGCAGATCCAGAGTCGCCCGCGGCAGGTCGATCTCGCCGCCGAGACTTGCGGTGGCGCCGCCTTCGGCGACCAGGCGGCCGGCCTCCAGCCGCAGGCGCCCCGCCGTCAACGCCGCCTCCAACTCCAGCCGCTCGAAGGCGGTCGCGCCGGAGAGCAGGGCCTCCCGGATCGCGGCCTCGGCCGCCAGCGCATCCGGGCCCGCGCTGGCGCCGGAGGCCGCGACCAGATCGAAGCCGGCCAGCACGCCGTCCCGCAGGTCGAGCTGCAGCCGGCCGGACAGGGTGGAAACCAGCGCGGCCGGGGAATGCCCCACCGCCTCCAGCGTGAAGCCCACATCGCCGCGCGCGGCGGCCAGGTCCACCGGCAGGCCGAACAGCTTCTCCCCCAGCGTGGCCCCGGCCAGCCGGCCGGTCAGGGCCAGACGCGGCGGCAGGCCGGGCGGGGTTTCGCCCGTCAGCGTCGCCTCCAGCCGGCCGCCGGCCAGGCGGGTGCGCAGGCCGTCCAGCCGGAAGCCGCCCTCGGACAGCAGCAGGATGGCGGTCGCCTCCTCCGCCGTGGTGCCGCCGATGGAGACCCGTCCGGCCTCCAGCGCCAGTTCCGCATCCAGCCCGCGCAGCGCCTGCACCCCCAGCGGATCCAGCGCGCGCCAGCCTGGGAAGGGCAGCGGCAGGCTTTCCGCCGTGACGCGCCCACTCAGGCGCGGTCGCGGCTGCGCCATATCCAGCGCCAGCGCGCCACGGGCGCGCAGCGCCGCGGCCACCAGCTCGAAGCTCTCCGCGCTGACGCCCTGCGGCCCGGCGACCAGAGAGGCGATCAGGGAAAAGGACCCCTCCCCCAGCCATTCCCCGGCGCTCAGGCCGAAGGCCTCGGACAGCAGCCGTGGCGCGCCGGGATGACGCAGCGTGATGCCGAGATTGCCGCGCCGCTGCGGCACATCCAGCGTGCCGGATGCCTCCAGCCGCAGCTCGCCCAGCTCCGCCGTGCCGCGCAGCGCCAGCGCCTCCATCGTGCCGCCGCCGGAAAGCCGCACCGCCACGGATTGCTCGGCCAGCGGCGTGCGGTCCGGCCAGTCCCCCGGCAGCAGCAGCGCCAGGTCGCGGGCGGAGGAGCCGGTGGCCTCGAAGTTCAGGTCCTGCAGGCGCATCTGCGGCGCCAGCGCCAACATGCCGGAGGCGGCGATATCCACCCCGGCGAGCCGCCCGGAAAGGCGCCGCAGCGTCAGCCGCCCGCCTTCCAGGGCCGCATCCAGCGCGGCGCGTTCCAGCACCGCCTCACCCCGGATCACCCGGTCCGCCGCCAGCCGCAGGTTGAGGTCGACGGCGCCCAGGCCGCGGCCGGCGCGCACCGGGTCGAAGCCCTGCGGCAGCCAGCGCGCCAGGTCCAGCGTATCGATCGACAGCCCCAGCCCCAACGCCGGGCGGGCGCCACGGCGCAGCACCCCGGCGCCGGAGATCTGGAGATCGCCGAAATTGGCGGTGAATTCCGGCATGGCGGCCTGGGCGTCTTCCAGCACCAGCCGCATGCGGCCCTCGCCCCGGCGCAGCAGGGTCGGGTCCAGCTCCGTCACCGGCAGGCCCATCGCGGCCAGGCTGGCGCGCAGATCCGGCCCGGCAAAGCGCGCCACCAGTTCCAGCCGCTGCCCGGCCGTGGCGCCGGCCAGGTCGAGCTGCGTCTCCCCCGGCAGCAACAGGGAAATGTCGGACAGCGTCAGGCGGCCTTCCTCCAGGAAGGCGGCGCCGCGCAGCCGGCGCAGCGTCAGGCCGCGATACAGCCCGGCTTCCGCCGACAGGTCGATGGAGATCGGCCAGGGCCGCGAGACGTCGGCGCGCAGCGCGCCGACCCAGCCATCCAGGTCGAGCCGGCTGGCGACCAGCGCGATATCCAGCCGCGGCGCCGGCAGCAGCCGCAGCGCCACCGCGCCGCGCGCCGGATTGCCGGCGATCTCGATCGCCAATTCATCGGCCGCGATCAGTTCGGCGGAGGCCGATAGCCGGCCGGCGGCGCGGAAGGCACCGGGCGGGCTGGGCAGGATGGTCGCCAGATCGGGGCCGCTGACCTCCACCTGGCCCTCGAAGCCGGTGCCGGGGATCAGCACGCCGCGCGCATTGCCAAGGATTTCCGGCAGCACCACCGCCATCTCGAAGGTGGCGATGCCGTCCCAGCCGGGCCGGCCGAGGGAGGCGTTGAAGCGCGTGGCGCGGCCATTCCAGCTGAAGGCGCCGGCCATTTCCAGCGTCTGCGCGAGGCCGCCGGAGCTCAGCCGGGCGGATACCCCCTCCAGCACCGCATCGCCGACGCGGACGCGGCCATCCTCCAGATTGGCATCGAGCTGGGTGATCCAGCTGGGCGGGCGCAGCGCCAGCAGCGGGCCGGGCGGCCAGGGCAGGGTCAGGTCCGCGCCGATCAGCGCGATCTCCCGCGGCGACAGGCGGCCGCCGATCAGCGCGCCGAGATCAAGCCGCACCCGCAGCAGCCGCGCGGTGAAGCTGTATTCCTCCCCCGCCTCGCCCACCGCGACGCCGCCCGCGCGCACCACCGGCTGCGGCAGCAGCGTGAGTTCCACCGGGCCTTCCAGCGTGACCGGACGGCCGAGCTGGGCGGAGGCGAGTTCGGCCAGCCGCGCGCGCCACGGCTCCCAATCCACGAAGCGCGGCCCGATCCACAGGCCGAGCACCACCAGCCCGAACAGCAGCAGCAGCGCGGCGAGAAAGCGCTTCATGACAAGGCCGGTCCGCTGGTCATCAGGCGGCCGGTTTGCCCCAGCCGCCGCCGCCCGGTGTTTCCAGCCCCAGCACATCGCCGGGGTTCAGGCTGGCGCGGTCGCAGCCGGCCATCTCTTCCCGCGAGCCATCGGCGCGTTCCACCCATTGCCGCCCCGGCGCACCGGACGCGCCGCCATGCAGACCATGCGGCGGGACGCGGCGGCGGGAGGAGACGATCACGGCCTCCATCGGCCGCAGGAAGCGGATGCGCCGGCGGCTGCCATCGCCACCCGCCCATTGCCCGGCGCCGCCCGAGCCGCGACGGATGGCGAATTCCTCCAGCCGCACGGGGTAGCGCAGTTCCAGCACTTCGGGGTCCGTCATGCGCGTGTTGGTCATATGCGTCTGCACGGCGGAGGTTCCGTCGAAGCCCGGGCCGGCGCCAGTGCCGCCGCAGACCGTCTCGTAGTATTGGTAAACCGCATCACCGAACAGCACGTTGTTCATGGTGGCCTGCGCCGAGGCGCAGGCATCGAGCGCGGCGAGCAGGGCGTTGCAGGTCATCTGGCTGACCTCCGTATTGCCGGCGACCACCGCCGCACCGGGCCGCGGCGAGAGGAAACTGCCCTCCGGCACGATGATCTCCAGCGGCACCAGGCAGCCATCATTCAGCGGGATTTCCTCGCCCACCAGACTGCGGAAGCAGTACAGCACCACGGCGCGGCAGACCGCGGCGGGGGCGTTGAAATTGTCCGGCCGCTGCGGGCCGGTACCGGTGAAGTCGATGCTGGCGCTGCGGCTGGCGCGGTCGACGCGGACGGCGACCTTCAGGGGCGTGCCGTCATCGATGGTGGTCTCGAATTCGCCATCGGCCAGGCGGTCGAGCACGCGGCGGACCGCTTCCTCCGCGTTGTTCATCACGTGGCGCATATAAGCGCGCACCGTTTCCAGCCCGAAATCGGCCACGGCGCGGCGCAGTTCCTGCACCCCCTTTTCGTTGGCCGCGACCTGCGCGGTGATGTCGGCGACGTTCACATCCGGGCTGCGCGCCGGGTATTTTGCGGAAGCCAGCAATTGGCGAAATTCCGCCTCCCGCATCCGCCCCTCGGCCACCAGCAGGAAGTCGTCGATGACAACGCCTTCTTCCTCCAGCGTGGCGGAGCCAGGCGGCGTGGAGCCGGGGGTGAGGCCGCCGATATCGGCGTGATGGCCGCGGGAGCCGACGAAGAACAGAATCTCGCTTCCCGCTTCATCGAAGACCGGCGTGATGACGGTGACATCCGGCAGATGCGTGCCGCCGTTGAACGGGTTGTTCAACGCCACGACATCGCCCGGCCGCAGGGTTGCGGCGCGGGACCGGATGACGGTGCGGACGCTTTCGCCCATGGCGCCGAGATGCACCGGCACATGCGGCGCATTGGCCACAAGCCGCCCCGTCTCGTCGAAGATGGCGCAGGAGAAGTCGAGACGTTCCTTGATGTTCACGGAGAGGGAGGTGTTTTGCAGTACCGCGCCGGTCTGCTCGGCGATCGACATGAACAGGTTGTTGAACAGCTCCAGCATCACCGGATCGACGCGGCTGGCGTCGGCCACACGCGCGGCCTCACGCTGTTCGGTGCGGCGCAGGATCATGTGATTGCGCGCGGTGACTTCCGCGGTCCAGCCTGGCTCGATCACGGTGGTGGCGATGGCTTCGCGGATCAGCGCGGGGCCGGCGATGCGGTCCCCGGCACGCAGCGAATCGCGGTCCAGCACCGGGGCCTGATGCGCCGCGCCGGCGGCGAAAACTGTCGCGCTGGTCAGTGGCTGGGGGGATTCGCCCATGGCACGCTCGGCCAGCGCCGCTTCCTCTACCTGTTCGCCGGGGGAGGTCACTTCAACGACGCAGGCTTCCACCACCACCTGCCGTTCGGGCGTGGCAAAGCCGAAGCGCTGGCGATGCGCGTTGGTAAAGGCCTCCAGCACCTGGTCATGCGTGCCGAAGGGGACGGGCAGGAAACTGTCGGTGCCGGCATAGCGCAGATGCAGGCGGCGGGCGGCGCGTAAAGCAGCGGCGGCGGCACCCTGGCGCACCAGTTCCTCCCGCCCCGCCTGGTCCAGCGCATCCAGGCGCTGGGCCAGGTCGTCCATGGTATCGGCGCTCAACGGTGCCTCGACTGCCGCCTCGCGAATCGCGCTCTGGTCGGCGAGGCCCATGCCATAGGCGGACAGCACGCCGGCGAAGGGATGGATGAACACCGTCTCCATGCCGAGTTCATCCGCCACGAGGCAGGCATGCTGCCCACCTGCACCGCCAAAACATTGTAGCGCGTAGCGAGTGACGTCGTGGCCCTTCTGGATCGAGACCTGCTTGATGGCGTTGGCCATGTTCGCAACGGCGACACGGAGAAAACCCTCCGCCACCGCATGCGGGTCCTGCGTCTGGCCGGTGGCAGCCTCGATCTCCGCGGCCAGCGCCGCGAACTTCTCGCGCACCACCGCGGCGTCCAGCTTCTGGTTGCCCTCCGGCCCGAAGATCGCCGGGAACTGGTCCGGCTGGATCTTGCCGACCATGACATTCGCATCCGTCACGGTCAGCGGACCGCCGCGGCGGTAGCAGGCCGGGCCGGGCACCGCGCCCGCGCTTTCCGGGCCGACGCGAAAGCGAGCGCCATCGAATTTCAGGATCGAGCCACCACCGGCGGCGACCGTGTTGATCGCCATCATCGGCGCGCGCATCCGCACGCCGGCCACCTGCGTCTCGAAGGCGCGCTCGAATTCACCGGCATAGAGCGCGACATCGGTGCTGGTGCCGCCCATGTCGAAGCCGATGATCTTCTCGAAGCCCGCCATGGAAGCGGTGCGTGCCGCGCCGACGATGCCGCCGGCAGGGCCGGAGAGAATGGCATCCTTGCCCTGGAAGCTGCGCGCCTCCGCCAGCCCGCCGGAGGACTGCATGAAATACAGCTTCACGCCCGGCAGTTCCCCCGCCACCTGTTCCACATACCGGCGCAGGATCGGCGAGAGGTAGGCGTCCACCACCGTTGTATCCGTGCGCGGCACGATGCGCGGCAGCGGGCTCGCCTCATGGCTCAGGCTGATCTGGGTGAACCCCGCCTCCCGCGCCAATTCGCCGACGCGCAGTTCATGCGCCGGATAGGCCCAGGCATGCATGAAGGCGATGGCCGCCGCGCAGATGCCGGCGGCGTGCGCCTCGGCCAGCGCGGCGCGGGCAGCGGCCTCGTCCAGCGCCTCGATCTCGGTGCCGTCCACGGTCATGCGGCCGCCGATCTCGGCGACATGCTCCTGCAGCAATTCGGGCAGTTTCACATGCAGGTCGAACAGGCGCGGGCGGGCCTGGTTGCCGATGCGGGTCATATCGGCGAAGCCGCGATTGACCAGCAGCAGCACCCGCTCCCCCTTGCGCTCCAGCAGCGCGTTGGTGGCGACCGTGGTGCCCATCTTCACAGCCTCGATCGTGCCGGGCGGGATCGGCGCGTCCACAGCGAGGCCGAGGCAGGCGCGGATGCCGGCCACCGCCGCATCCCGGTAGCGGCCCGGATTCTCCGACAGCAGCTTGCGGGTGGAAAGCTGCCCCGCGGGGTCGCGCGCCACGATATCGGTAAAGGTGCCGCCGCGATCGATCCAGAACTGCCAGCCGCTCATGCCACGCTCCTTCGCTCAACCGCTGATCACATCCCGGCAAGCGGCGCGCAAGGCCGCCTAATGCGATGCGGCATGATTAACTCCACCCGGCACGCACCCTGTAGCCCGGCGCCCGCCCATGCTAGGACAGCCGCGACCGGGGGTGAGGCACGCTTGAGCATTTGGGGCAAATTGCTGGGCGGGGTCGCCGGCTTCGTCACCGGCGGGCCGCTTGGCGCAGTGATGGGCGCGGCGCTCGGCCATGCGGCGGACCAGGGGCCGGGCGGGCGCGTGGCCCCCGGGGCGGCGGACCTCGCGGCCCTGCTGGGCAACAGAGAAACGCTATTCGCGATCTCCGTCATCGTACTCTCGGCCAAGCTGGCCAAGGCGGATGGGCCGGTGCAGCGGGCGGAAATCGACGCCTTCAAGGCGATGTTCCGCATCCCGCCGCAGAACATGCGCGAAGTGGCGCAGATGTTCGACGAGGCCCGCCGCGACACCGGCGGCTGGGAGCCTTTCGCCGAAAGGCTGGGCGAGGCCTTCGCCGACAACCGCGCGATGCTGGAGGATGTGCTGGCCGCGCTGTTCTACATCGCCCGCGCCGATGGCCCGATGACCAAGGGCGAGCTGCGGGTGTTGCAGGGCGTGCATCAGCGCTTCGGCCTGGATGCCACGGCCTGGGACCGCGCCAAGGGCGGCCAGGCCGGCCAGGGCGGCGCAGCGCAGCGCCGGGTGGAGGAAATCGATGCCTATGCCGTGCTCGGCCTGCCGGCCAGTGCGACGGATGAGGAAGTGCGGCTCGCCTGGCGCAAGCTGATGCGGGAAAACCACCCGGACGGCCTGGCCGCCCGCGGCGTGCCTGCGGAATTCGTGGACCGCGCGACCCGCAAGGTGGCCGATATCAATGCGGCCTGGGATAGGATCAAGCGGCAGCGCGGGCTTTGATCCGAATCCGCGACCTGCCCAGTCCGAACCACGACGCGCGCCCCGAGCCCGTGGACACGCTTGTGCTGCACTACACCGGGATGCGCAGCGGCGCCGAGGCCATCGCCCGGCTGCGCGACCCCATCGCCCGCGTCTCCAGCCATTATGTGGTGGAGGAAGACGGAACAGTGTTCCGGCTGGTGCCGGAGGATCGGCGCGCCTGGCATGCGGGGGTTTCCCACTGGCGCGGCCGGAACTTGTTGAACGGCCGCAGCATCGGCATCGAGATCGTCAATCCCGGCCACGAATTCGGCTACCGCCCCTTCCCTGCCCTGCAGATGGCCGCGGTCTGCGACCTGTGCCTGGACATCCTTGGCCGCCACGCCATCGCGCCGCGCGATGTGGTGGCGCATTCGGATATCGCGCCGGATCGGAAGGAAGATCCGGGCGAGTTGTTCGACTGGCAAGGCCTCGCCGCCAATGGCGTCGGCCTGTGGCCGGAGGGTGAGGCCGCGCCGGATGCGGAGGCGCTGACCCTGCTCGGGCGCATCGGCTACCGCACTGACCTGTCCCTGCCCGTCCTGCTGCGCGCCTTCCAACGCCGCTGGCGCCCAGCGCGCATTGATGGCTTGGCGGATGCGGAGACTCTGGCGCGGCTGGCCGCGGTCGCCGCTGCGCCGTAGCGCCGGCTACTCCGCCGCTTCCTCCCCCACGATCATCGCCTCCAGCGTCGCCAACTGGTCCGCCTCCACCGCCGGCTTGTCGGTCCGCAGCCGGGAGATACGGGGGAAGCGCAGCGCGACGCCGGATTTGTGCCGGCCGGACCGCTGGGCCGCGTCGAAGATCACCTCGATCACCAGCGCCTTCTCCACCTCCCGCACCGGGCCGAAGCGGCCGGTGGTGTTGTTGCGAATCCAGCGGTCGATCCAGAGCAGTTCCTGGTCGGTATAGCCGGAATAGGCCTTGCCCACCGGCACCAGCTCCTGCCCCCCGGCCCCATCCGGGCGCCACAGGCCGAAGGTGAAGTCGGAATAGAAGCTGCTGCGCTTGCCGTGGCCGCGCTGGGCGTACATCAGCACCGCATCCACCCCGAGCGGCGCGCGCTTCCACTTCCACCATTTCCCCTTCTGGCGCCCGGCGGCGTATTCACTGTCCGCGCGCTTCAGCATCAGCCCCTCGATCGCCGCGTCGCGGGCGCCGGCGCGGATCGCCTCCAGCTCCGCCATGCTGGCGAAGGGGATCAGCTCGGACAGGTCCATGCGGGCGGGGCGGGTGCGGGCGAACCAGGCTTCCAGCCGGGCGCGGCGGGCATCGAAGGGCAGCGCGCGGAGGTCCTCGGCGCCGTCGAACAGCATGTCATACAGCCGCACGCCGACGGGATGCGACGCCTGCATCTTCGGGCTGACCATCTTGCGATTCAGCCGCTGCTGGAGGTCGGCGAAGGGTGCGATCTCGCCTTCGCGCATCACCAGCAATTCGCCGTCCAGCACGGCGTGGAAATCCATCGCGGCGAGGATTTCAGGGAAGCCACCCGAAATCTCCTCCGCCCCGCGCGACCAGACCGCGCGGCCACCGGGGGTGGCGGAAAGCTGCACGCGGATGCCGTCCCACTTCCACTCGGCGCGATGCGTCCCAGGCCCGATGGAGGGGAAATCCGGCTCCTCCAGCGGGTGCGCCAGCATCAGCGGGCGGAACACCGGGCGATCCTCCGACGAGGGCCGCGGCCCCTGCCCGGTGAGCCAGGCGAACAGGTCGAGATAGGGCGGCGCCAGGCCGTGCCAGACCTCCTCCACCTCCGCCACATCCTGCCCCGCCCATTCGGCCAGCGCCGTCTTGGCCAAGCGCGCGGAGACACCGACGCGCAAGCCGCCGGTGACCAGCTTGATCAGCGCCAGCCGGCCATTCGCGTCCAGCGCATCCAGCCAGCCGGCCAGCAGATCCGGCAGCGCGGATTTCGGCGTGGAGTCCATCGCCTCCACCACCTCGGCCAGGCCAGGCGGCGGCGTGTTGACGCCGGGGCGCGGCGGCCAGATCAGCGCCACCGTCTCCGCCAGGTCACCGACATAATCGTAGGACAGGCCGAACAGCACCGGGTCCGTGCGCCCTGCCACCAATTCCCGCACCATGCCGGGCTTGGCGGCGCGAAACACCAAGTCACCGGTCAGCGCCGCGAGGCCGATGCCGCGATCGGGGTCCGGCTGCGTCGCGAACCACTGCCGCAGCAGGGCCAGCTTCGCCAGGCGGCCGGGCGTGAAGGCCAGGCGTTCCAGCAGATAAGCAAAAGCGGGCAGGCTCACTTTTCACCCCTCAAGCGCCGGGCGGGCGCTCCGCGCCCTCGGCTCGCCGCATATGCGGTGGGCGCCGTTCGGCGCCTCGGCGGCCGAAGGCCGCCGCAGCTTGTGCGAGTTGTCACGCCGGCTGCTCCGCCGCCTCGGCCGGCGCCGGGTCCTCATCCTCCTCGCCGCGGCCAAGCAGATGCAGCGCGCGGCCGCGCACGCCGCGCAGCGCCATGGCGTGCACCAGCGCATCGTTGCGACCATGGGTGACCCAGACCTCCGGCGCCTGCACCTCCTCGATCGTCGCCAGCAACTCGTCCCAATCGGCGTGGTCGGAGATGATCAGCGGCAGTTCGACGCCCCGCGCCTTGGCCCGCTGGCGCACCCGCATCCAGCCTGATGCCGCGCAGATCAGCGGCTCCGCCAGGCGGCGCACCCAGGCGGTGGCCTCGGCACTGGGCGGCGCCAGCACCACTTCGCCGGCCAGCAGCCCGCCGCCACCGCGTTTGGCCGGCGCAGGCACCGGCGCGAGCGGGCCGAGTTGCACGCCGAACTCCTCATACAATTCGCACAGCTTCAGCAGCGCGCCGTGCAGATAGATGGTGCGGCCCCAGCCGCCCTCCCGCAGCAGCGCGATCAGCCGTTGCGCCTTGCCCAGCGCATAGACGCCGACGAGATGCGCGCGGTCCGGGAACAGGCGCAGGCTTTCCAGCAGCCGCGCCACTTCGGCCGCCGCATCCGGGTGGCGGAATACCGGCAGGCCGAAGGTCGCCTCGGTGACGAAGACATCGCAGCGCACCGGCTCGAAGGGCGCGCAGGTCGGGTCGCGACGACGCTTGTAGTCGCCGGAGACGACGATGCGGCTGCCCTGCCAATCCAGCACCACCTGGCAGGACCCCAGCACATGGCCAGCTGGGACCAGCCGGATATCCACGCCGTTGTGCCGCACCACCTCCCCCGGCGCTGCCACCTGGCGCTGCCGCCCGGCGCGGCCTTCCCCCATCCGCGCCTGCATGATGGCCAGCGTCGCCGCACTTCCCAGCACATGGTCGTGATCCGGGCGGGCGTGGTCGGCATGGCCATGGGTGATGATCGCGCGCGGCACGCCCCGGCCGGGGTCGATGAAGAAATCGCCGGGCACGCAGTACAGGCCCTGCGGGGTCACGCGCATCCAGCTTTCCGGGTGGGGCATTCCCGGGATTTCGGCACAGGGGCCTGGGAATCAAGGGTTTCGCGGCTCGCGCGCCCGATTGGCCCGCCTCCGCAACCCTTTCCATTGAAGGCAGGTCGCTGATAGCGTCGGGCTTTGCCGGATATTCGGGAAGCAACCCTTTCGATACCGCCGGACTGCCGGAGGGACCCGCTTGAGCGAGGCGCGATGACGACAGCTAGCCCGGCCCGCCCACCCACCCGGCCCGCCATGCCGGATCGGGTCCAGGATGCGAATGCCCAGCGCGTCTTCGACCGGCTGTTCGCCCCGGCCGGGGTCACCGCCTGGCGCGATGTGATCGAGGTTGCAGGCGGTGGCCGGTTCGGCGCGCGCGTGCTGCAGGCCAGCCCCGGCTCCCGCTGCTGGGCCTTCGAGCCAAGCGAGGCCGCGCGCGATGCCACGGCCGCAGGGCTGCCGGAAATGACCGCCGCGGGGCGCCTGCTGCCGCGGGTCCTGGACCCGGCCCGGCCCGATGCCATGCTCGCCACCCTCACCGAGGCTGGCCAGGCCCGGCGGGTGGATGCGGTGTTTGGCATCGAGTCCCTGCAGCAGGCCGGGCTGCCCACGCTGGTCACCCATTGGCTGAACGCGGCGCTGGTGCTGCGCCCCGGCGGGCGGCTGCTGATGACGCTGGCCGACCCCACCACCCCCGCCGGTTTCCAAAAGATCCTGCGCGACATCCGCCGCACGCATCGCTTCCAGGGCCGGCCCTGCGACAGATTTGCCTGGAGCTCGGCCGAGATCGTGCGCTCCGTGCTCGGCCGCCTCGGCTTCGTGGTGGAGGTGCTGGAGCCGTGGTCGAACCACGAAGGCCGGCCGCCGCGCGACCTGTACCTGTCCGCGCTGCTGCACGACCCGGACCGGGCGGAGGCACTGCGGCCCGCCCTGCAGGCCGGCGCACCGTCTGAACCGGCGCGGTGCTACGCCGAGTGGTGGGATGCCCATGCCCCCCGCGCCATCGCCGCCCGGCCCGGCCGCCCGCCCGCCGGCGCCGTACTCGACCGGCTGCTGCGGCCGGCGGAGGTGGAGAGCTGGCGGCGCGCCATCGAGATCGGCCCGGGCGATGCGCGCTATACGGCGGAGGTGCTGCGCGCCAACCCGGCCGTGAAGCTGACCGTCTTCGATGTCAGCGACCGGATCATGCAGGCCGCGGCGACAAGGCTGCCGGAGGCGGTGGCCGAAGGCCGGCTCGGCTTCCTGCCGATCGACCCGTTGCACCCGGACGGCATGCTGGTGGCCTTCGAGCGGGAGCATCTGGCGCGGGAGGTCGATGCCGTGTTCAGCCTCGACGCGCTGATCCATGTCGATCTGCAATACCTGGTCGCCTATTGGCTGAATGCCGCGCTGCTGCTGCGGCCGGGCGGCTGGCTGGTGTTCGGCGTGGCGGATGCGACGACGGAGGCCGGCTTCGCCCGGCTGATGGCGGAGCTGCCGGCGGCCTATGCCAATCCGGGCCAGGCCAGCGACCGGCTGGAATATCTCAGCTTCGGCCTGATCCGCCCGCTGCTCGAACGCTTCGGCTTCGAGGTGACCTATGCCGGCCATGGCAGCGCGGCCGATCTTGGCGGGCGCGACCTGCACGTAGTGGCGCAGCTGGTCCGGCCGGAGGCGGCGGAGACCTTGCGCGGCCACCTCTCCACCGGCCTTGCCGCCCCCCGCTTCGGTGGGCCGGAGGATGAGGCGACTGCGGCGCCCGGCGTGCCGGATTTTCTGGAGCCCCTGGCGGATGACAGCGTGGAAATGGCCCACGCGCTCGGCCAGGCCCTGTGGCGCCAGATGCGGCTGCATGATCTTCCGGGCCGTGATGGCTGGGTGGAGAACCGGCGCGACGTCCAGCGGATAGGCCAGCTCGTCCTGCGCGACCTTGCCGAGATGGGCATTACGCTGCACAAATCCGCCATCCGATCCCCCGGGACCCCGGCCGGCCCCGCAGCGGTGCTGCCAAAAGGGGCGTGAACCAGGCGGCGAGGCCGATACGCTCGCCCGAACATACGGCAGGCATGACAACTCCGGACGCCTCCCCCCTCCGCCTGGCGGCGCGGCTTCGCGAAGCGGGCGACCTGCCCGCCGCCGTGCAGGCGCTGGACGGCATCGATGCCGCGGCGGACCCGCAGGCCGGCTTCGCGCAACTGCGCTATCTGTTCGAGCTGCAGGATTACGTCGGGCTGCAGCAGGCGACACGCCGGCAACTTGCGGCGTTGAGCCGGGCCGGGGCGCCGCCGGATGCCACGCAATGGCTCGCCACCCTGCTGCGCTTCGCGGAACGCTGCTGCCTGCCGCCGGCCGAGATTGCCGCGGCGCTGGATTGCACCCGCCTCGCGGCCCTGGCGCAGCCGGATCTGATGCTGGCCTGGCGCGCCGCGCGCCGCCGCCAGACCTACCGCGAGGCGCTGCCCACGCGCTTCGGCGGCGGCGTTTCCCTGATCTCGCTCGGCACCAACTGCCTGCCCTGGCATCTGCCGGGCCGTTGGGGCCTGCGGCGGATGGCGGATTTCACCGCGCTGTTCGGCCCCTTCTCGCTTGCCGGCCACAGCATTCCGGGCATGATCGCGGCGCTGGAGGATGATTTCGCCGGCTATTGCGCGCTGGAGGGCACCCGGATCGTCACCACGCCGCGTGGCCACACCATGGCGGTCCGGAAGGATCGCAGCGCGCATTGGAATCATAATCGCGGCCCCTATTGGCTGGGCCAGGACGCCGCCCCGCTGCGCGCCAACCTGGCCGCCAAGGCGGATCTGTTCCGCGCCGCCTGCCGCCGGCCGGATGCGGTGTTCCTGCTGGCCGGCTGCCAGGCGGAATACCCGGAGGAATCGCTGGATTTCCTGCCGCGGCTGGATGCGGCGCTGGCCCGTTTCACGGGCCATGCCGGCAACCGCATCCTGATCACCAACCAGACCGCGCGTCGCCGCGAAGCCGCCAGCCACCAGGTCGATGCCACCACAACCTTCGCCTACTGCCCGTTTCCCGGCACCGATTACGTCTGGCATGACGATGAAGCCGCAGACAGCCCGGCCGGGCAGGCCTTCGAGCACGGCTACATGCTGACCCTGATCCGCAGCCTGCTGCGCTGGGGCGTGCTGCACCGCCTCTCGGTCCCAGCGCAGGCATGACGGCGGAGGCCGCATCGCTGGATTTCGATCCGGCCCGGGAGGCGCCACTTGGCGGCCGGCTGCGAAGGCTGTTCCATGACGAGGAGCACGCCGCCTTCCAGGCTCTGCTGCGCCAGGCGATCCTGCAGCTGGGCGCGATCCCGAACCCGTCCCTGCCATATCTGCAGTTCCTGCTGCGTTTCGGCGAACGCGCCTGCCTGGAACCCGCGCTACTGCAATCGTTGCTCGATGGGCTGCGGGGGCGGGCGACGGCGGATGCGGGGTTGCGTCCAGTCTGGCAGGCGGTGGCACGGCGGCAGGAATTCCGGCTGCGGCTGCGGGCGCGGCGGCAGGGTTCGTTGACGCTGGTCTCGCTCGGGCTGCACTGCCTGCCCTGGACCCTGGTGAATCGCTGGGGCTTCCGGGATGCGCCGCAATTCATCGCCCTGCAGAACCCGTTCTGCCTGGCGCTGCACAAGGCGGCGACGGTGGCGGACGCCATCGCGCAGGATTTCGCGGGCTACGCCGAGCCGGCCTTGATGCGCGAAAGCACCACGCCGCAGGGCCAGCGCATCGCCATGCGCCAGGATGGCGGCGCGGTGTGGAACCACCATCGAGGCCCGGCCTGGCTGGACCCGGACTATGAAGGGCTGCGCCGTTCGCTGGCGCTGCGTGCCGCCGCATTTCGGGAGTCCTGCCGGCTGCCAGGGCTGGTCTTCCTGATGGGCGACAGCCGTATCGACCTGCCGCTGCAGGCCCCGCCCGCCTTCCTCGCCCCGCTGCGGGCGGCCTTGGCCCAGGCCACCGGCCAGCCGGGCAGCCGCCTGATCCTGACCAGCCAGCCGCGTCGCGGCGGGCCCGCCGGGCTGGAATGGCTCGATGAGGCCACGGCGCTGGTCGCCGCCCCCTACCCGCATCCGCGCTACATCTGGGCCAATGACGATGAGGCCGACAGCGAAGCCGGGCTCGATTTCGAACAGGGCTATGCCGAGGCGCTGCTGGCCTGCCTCACCCGCTGGGGCCTGACCGCATGAAGGGCGTGCTGGCGCCGGACCTGCTGGATCGGGTGGTGCTGCGCCATTGGCGCCAGGGGCGCTGCGAGGAACTGACCGGCCGCGACTTCTGGCAGCGCGTCACCGCCCGCGCCGCCTGGGTGGAGGCGCATACCCCGCCCGGCGGGCTGGTGCTGGTGATCGGCGCGACGGGGGCGGAGGCGATGGCGCTGTTCCTCGGCATCGCCGCCGCGGGCCGGCTCGGCGCCTTCTTCCCGCCGGCCTCCCCCTTGCAGGACCAGCGGCATTTCTTCGACCAGCAGCGCGCCGCCCTGGCCGCCATCGCGCCGGACGCGATCTGCGTGCTGGAGGCCGCGACGGCGGAAACGGTGCGGCGCATCGACCCGGTGCTGGCCCAGGCCGTGCGGCTGGCGCCGGCCACCGCGACGGGGGACTCCGTGGCGGCGCTGGATGCGCTGCGGGCGCGGCTCGCTACCGACGCGCCGCTGTTCGTGCAGCACTCATCCGGCACCACCGGCATCAAGAAGGCGGTCGAGATCAGCGGGCGGATGCTGGCGGGGCAGTTCGCCGCCTATTGGCCGGGGCTGCGGGCGGAGGTGGGCGTGGCGCGGCTTTCCGTCGCCTCCTGGCTGCCGCTGTATCACGACATGGGGCTGATCGCCGGCTTCCTGCTGCCGATGCTGGGCGGTGATACGGTCTCCATCCTCGACCCCTTCGAATGGATCGGCGCGCCGGGGCGGTTCCTGGAGATGATCGAGGCGGATGGCTGCGACATCGCCTGGATGCCCAACTTCGCCTTCCGCCACTTCACCCGGCTGCGGCGCGCGCTGAAGCCGGCGCGGCTCGCCAGCATGAAGCTGTGGATCGACTGTTCCGAACCCTGCCGCCTGGTGGATGCGCAGGGTTTTGAAGGCGCGTTTGCGGATATGGGCGTGCGGCCGGGCTCCGTCGTCGGCTGCTACGCCATGGCGGAGACGGTCTTCGCCGTCAGCCAGGGAAGCCCGGCGGCGCGCATCGGCCTCGCCGTGCCGCCCGACCTGGCACCGGGCCAAAAGGTGCCGGAGGAATGGGTGGCCGATACGGCGCCGCCCGGCCGGAAACTGGTGCTGTCTTCCGGTCGCGTGCTGCCGGGCGTGATGCTCGCGGTGTTCGATGGCGACCGCGCGCTGCCGGAAGGGTGCTATGGCGAAATCGGCCTGCGCGCGCCCTTCCTGTTCGCCGGCTATCGGGGCCAGGCGGCGGTGGAGGGCGTCTTCCGCACCGGCGACCTCGGCGTGGTGCTGCGCGGCCAGGTCTTCGTCTTCGGGCGGCTGAAGGAAATCATCATCGTCAACGGCAAGAACCTGTTCGCCGGCGATGTGGAGGCGGCGCTTGCCGGTATCCCCGGCCTGCGCCCGGGCCGCGCGGTGGCGTTCGGCGTGGAAAGCGACCAGACCGGCAGCGAGGAACTGGTGGTGGTCGCCGAGCACGACGAAACCTCCGGCATCCCCGCCGCCGAATGCCGCGCCGCGATCAGCCGCCTGGTGACCGAGACCTTCCTGGTGAAGCCGCGCGACGTGCGGATCGTCGCCGATCGCTGGCTGGTGAAAAGCACCAGCGGCAAGATCAGCCGGGAGGCCAACCGCCGCCGCTATCTCGAAACCTTCCGCAATCCGGAGTGACCCCCATGCCCGCCTTCACCCTGGCCGATCTGCAGGCCATCGCGCGCGAGGTCATCGGCGACCGCGAAATCGAGCTGGCACCGGAAATGGAGGCCGCCGATGTGCCGGGCTGGGACAGCTTGAACCACACGCTGATCAGCGTGGAGATCGAGAGCCTGACCGGTGCCGCGGTGGATGCGCAGCAATTGGCGCAATGCCCAAATTTCGGCGACCTGGTGGCCTTCGTTGCGGCACGCCTGCCGGGTTGAACCGCATGTCATCATGCGGCCGCTCGAAATTCGCCCGGTCCGCCCCAACCTCACCGCAAGTCTTGGCAAGGAGGATGACGTGGCATCCATGAAACTCGGCCGGCGCGGTGCGCTTGGCCTGCTGGGCAGTTTTGCCGCCACCGGCAGCGCGCTGGCGCATCACGGCTGGTCCTGGGCGGAGGGTGACCAGGGCACGCTGACCGGCACGGTGCGGGAAGTCTATGTCGGCCCGCCGCATCCGACGATCCGCGTCGAGGCGAATGGCCAGAGCTGGACGGTGGAACTCGGCAACCCGCGCCAAACCGCGCGCGCCGGCTTCACGCAGGATTCGGTGCGGCCGGGGCAGGAAATCGTGGCGCTGGGCAACCGGTCCCGCGACAGCGCGGAGCGCCGGATGAAGGCGGTGCGCGTCACGGTCGGCAACCAGCGCTTCGACTTCTACCCGGAGCGCATCCAGGGCGGCTGATCCCCGCGTGCTGGAGCTGATTGCGGCGTCGGCGCCCGCGGTGGCGCTGCGCGGCTCGGTCACGCTGTATCTGCTGGTCAATGCCGCGCATGTGCTGGGGCTTGGGCTGCTGGTCGGCGCCATCGTGACGCTGGATCTGCGGCTGCTCGGCGCCTTTCGGACCGCGGCGCTGGAACATCTGGCGCCGCCGCTGGTGCGGGTGGCGGCCACGGGGCTGGGGCTGGCGGCGCTGACCGGGCTCGCCTTGTTCAGCACACGGCCGGCCACCTATCTGGAGAATCCGGCCTTTCTGGTGAAGCTCGGGCTGCTGGCGCTGGCGCTGGTCAACCTGGCGCTGCTGCACGCCGGGCGGCCCTGGCGCGCGGCGCTGGCGGGCGGGGTGGTGGTGGCACGCGTGCGGATTGCCGCGGCGCTTTCGCTGGCCACCTGGCTCGGGGCGCTGCTGGCGGGACGCTGGATCGGATTCCTGCAATAACCGGCCCATCAGGCGGAGAGCGGGAATGACGGGTCGGGTGTTGGCGGTGGCGGCGGCGTCCGGCCATGAATTTTCCAAGCCGGTGCAGGGCCGGATCACGCTGCTGGCCGGCCTCGGCGTGCAGGGCGACGCGCATTGCGGGGTCACGGTGAAGCACCGCTCACGCGTCAGGGCGAACCCGAACCAGCCCAATCTGCGCCAGCTTCATCTGATCCCGGCCGAGCGGCTGGACCTGCTCCGCGCCCAGGGTTTCGACGTGACGCCCGGCGAGACGGGGGAGAATGTGACGACGGAGGGGATCGACCTGTTCGCCCTGCCACGCGGCACCCGGCTGCATCTGGGCGCGACCGCGGTGGCGGAGGTGACCGGCCTGCGAAACCCTTGTTACCAGCTCGATGATTTCCAAAAGGGGCTGATGAAGGCGACGCTGGAGCGCGCGCCGGACGGGGCGCTGCTGCTGCGGGCGGGGATCAGGGCGGTGGTGGTCGACGGCGGCGATCTTGCACCGGGCGATGCGGTGCGGGTGGAACTGCCGGCGGAACCGCACCAGGCGCTGGAGAAGGTGTGAGCCGGCTGATCGCCTTTGCCGGCCTGCCGGGCACCGGCAAATCCACGCTCTCCCGCGCGCTGGCGCAGGCGCTCGGCGCCACCTGGATCCGGATCGACCATATCGAACAGGCGCTGCGGGATGCCGGCATCGCCGATGACGGTCCGGCCGGCTACCTGGCGGGCTATGCCGTGGCGCGGGCCAACCTCTCGCTCGGCCTGTCGGTGGTGGCGGACAGCGTCAACCCGCTGCGGATCACCCGCAACGCCTGGCGAGATGCGGCGCATGCGGCGGGCGCGGCCTTTATCGAGGTGGAGGTGGTCTGCTCCGACGCGGATGAGCATCGCCGCCGCGTCGAAACCCGCGCCATCGATATCCCCGGCCTGGTACCGCCGGACTGGGATGCGGTGCAGCGGCGCGAGTATGAAGGCTGGGACCGGCCGCGGCTGGTGATCGATACCGCCGGGCGCAGCCTCGACGCCTCGCTGGCGGAACTGCGCGCGGCGCTGGGCTGAAGCCCCCTTCCCCTTTCGCCGAACCGCCAGCATATTCCCCGCCGAATGGGAACATTGCCGGAACTTTTTCAGGCCTGGTTTGCCGCGCGCGGCTGGGCGCCGCGGCCGCACCAGCTTGCGCTTCTGGGCGCCGTGCAAGGCGGGGTCAGCGCGTTGCTGGTGGCGCCGACCGGCGGCGGCAAGACGCTGGCGGGCTTCCTGCCCTCCTTGGTCGAATTGCACCAGAACCCGCGCCCCGCGGGTAAGGGGTCGCTGCACACGCTCTACATCTCGCCGCTGAAGGCGCTGGCGGTGGATATCGCCCGCAACCTGACCGCCCCGGTCGAGGCGATGGGCCTGCCGATCCGCATCGAGACCCGCACCGGCGACACCCCCGCCAATCGTCGCGCCCGTCAGCGCGCCGACCCGCCCAATTTCCTGCTGACCACGCCCGAAAGCCTGGCGCTGCTGCTGACCCTCCCGGATGCGGCGGAGATGTTTTCCGAATTGCACGCCATCATTGTGGACGAAATCCATGCGCTGGCCGGCAGCAAGCGCGGCGACCAGCTTTCGCTCGGCCTGGCGCGGCTGGCGACTCTGGCGCCGAGCGTGCGGCGCATCGGTCTGTCCGCCACCGTCGCGCACCCCACGCCGCTGCGCGCCTTCCTCTCCCCCACCGGCATCGCGGAGGACGTCGCGCTGGTGCAGGGCGCGCCCGGTGCGGCGCCGAGCCTCGACATATTGCTGCCGGAAGGCCGGCTGCCCTGGGGCGGGCATATGGGCCTGGCCTCGATGCCGGAGGTCTATCGCCGCATCCGCGGCGCCGGCGTCACCATCGTCTTCGTCAACACCCGCGCGCAATCCGAGCTCTGCTTCCAGGCGCTGTGGCGGCTGAACGACGACAATCTGCCGATCGGCCTGCATCACGGCTCGCTGACGGTGGAGCAGCGCCGCAAGGTGGAAGCCGCGATGGCGGAGGGGCGGCTGCGCGCGGTGGTGGCCACCGCCTCGCTCGACCTCGGCATCGACTGGGGTGCGGTGGACCAGGTGGTGCAGGTCGGCGCGCCCAAGGGTGTGTCGCGGCTGCTGCAACGCATCGGTCGCGCCAATCACCGGATGGACGAGGCGAGCCAGGCCGTGCTGGTGCCGGCCAACCGCTTCGAGGTCATCGAATGCGTCGCCGCCCGCCAGGCCATCGCGGCGGAGGAACTGGATGGCGACCCGCCGCGGGATGGCGGCCTCGACGTGCTGTGCCAGCACATCCTGGCATGTGCCGTAGCCGGTCCCTTCCACCCGGATGATCTCTACGCCGAAATCCTGCGCGCCTCCCCCTACGCCACGCTGACGCGCCGGGATTTCGACGATGCGCTGCGCTTCGTCGAGGATGGCGGCTACGCCCTGCAATCCTACGACCGCTTTCGCCGCCTGTTCCGCGATTCCGAAGGCCTGGTCCATATCCGCGGCCCCGCCGCCGCGCGCCAGCTGCGCATGAACCTCGGCACCATCGTCGAGACGCCATTGATCAAAGTGCGGATTCGCGGCGGGCCGGTGCTGGGCGAGGTGGAGGAGTGGTTCGTCTCCACCCTCACGGTTGGCGACAGCTTCATCTTCGCCGGCCAGATGCTGCGCTTCGAGGGGCTGGATGCGCTGGCCTGCGTCGTGTCCCGCGGTGGAGAGGGCGATCCGCGCGTGCCCGCCTATGCCGGCAGCCGCATGCCGCTGACCACGCATCTCGCCGCCCGCGTGCGCGGCATCCTGCATGATCCGAAATCCTGGCCGGCGCTGCCGGAGTCGGTGCGCGAATGGCTGCGGCTGCAGCAGCACAGCTCCATCATGCCGCCGCGCGACGGGCTGCTGGTCGAGACCTTTCCACGCGGCGATCGCTGGTTCCTCGTCGCCTATTGCTTCGAGGGGCGGCTGGCGCACCAGACGCTCGGCATGCTGGTGACCAAGCGCATGGAACGCCTCGGCATGGCGCCGCTCGGCTACCTCGCCACCGACTACGTGCTGGCCTGCTGGTCCGCCTTCGCGCCGACGGGTATCGAGCGGCTGTTCGAGGAGGACATATTGGGCGAGGAATTGGAAGCCTGGATGGCCGAGAGCAGCATGCTCCGTCGCACCTTCCGCAACATCGCCACCATTGCCGGGCTGATCGAGAAGAACCACCCGGGGCAGGAGAAGTCGGGCCGCGCGATGACCATGAATGCAGACCTGATCTACGACGTGCTGCGCCGGCACGAGCCGGACCACATCCTGCTGCGCGCGACGCGGCGCGAGGCCTCGGCGGGCCTCACCGATGTCGGCCGCATCTCCCTGCTGCTGGCGCGGGCGCGGGTGGGCGGCATCCGGCACATGGTGCTGGACCGCGCCTCGCCGCTCTCGGTGCCGGCGCTGATCGAGGAAGGCCGCGAATGGGTCGCCGGCGGGGCGCAGGATGCGCTGCTGGCGGAGGCCGCGGATCTGGTGGCGGAAGCGACGGACGGCGCCGATTTGTTCAACGAGATCCTGGCCAATGTGACCGAATCCATCCCGGCCCGCGGCGATCGCGACCGGGTGCGTCGCCCGCGCGACCCGAAGCGCCGCAACGCCCGCTTCATCCGCACCGCGCCGAAGAACCTGGGCGCACCGCGTTGAACGCCGCGCCGCTGCATATCGCGGGCGAGCGCCTGATGCTCGACCCGGCCGGCGTCGCCATCTGGCCCGCGGAAAAGCTTCTGGTGGTCTCCGACCTGCATCTGGAGAAGGGCAGCAGCTTCGCCGCACGGGGCAGCTTCGTGCCGCCCTACGACACGCGGGAGACGCTGGAACGCCTGGCGCTGGTGCTGCGCCGCTGGCGGCCGGAACGGCTGGTGCTGCTCGGCGACAGTTTCCACGATCGCCATGGCTGCGCCCGGCTGCACGCCTCGGACTGCGCCGCCTTGCAGCGAATGCTGAACGCGCTGGTCGAGGTGGTGTGGGTGCTCGGCAACCACGACCCGGAACCGCCGGTCGGCCTGCCTGGTATCGCGACCGCAGAATATCGTCGCGGCCCCTTCGTCTTCCGCCACATCGCGCAGCCTGGCCGCAGCGTGCCGCCAGGCGAGCTCTCGGGCCACTACCACCCCAAGGCCACCATGCCGGTGCGCGGCAGCGCGGTGACGCGCCCCTGCTTCCTGACCGATGGCCGCCGCCTGCTGCTGCCCGCCTTCGGCGCCTATACCGGCGGGCTGGAGGTGCGCGACCCCGCCATCGCCGCCCTGTTTCCGCGCGGCGGCCGCGCCTTCCTGCTGGGGGCGGAGCGGTTGTTCAGCTTTCCCACCGGGCCCCTGCGTGGCGCCGCGCCGACCCTTGAAACGGCAAACGCGCCGCCCTGAGGGGCGACGCGCTGCCTTCACATCCGCAAATCAGGCTGCGGCGTTCACGGCCACATCAACTGGTCAACGGCATGGATCACGCCGTTGCTGGCCACGATGTTCGGCGAGACCACACGTGCCGGTCTCGCATTCACATTGAGGCCCGCGGAGCCGAAGCCCGCCATCTGCTGCCCCGGTGCCGGGTTGCTGATCTGCACCGATTCGGCCGTTCCGGTGATGGAGATGTCGGCGCCGTTGCGCGTGCGCAGGCGGCGATCATTGCCCATCAGCTCCGAAGCGCGGAAGGCGCCCGGCACGATGTGGTAGTTGATCAGCGCGCCCAGGCGCTGGCGGTCCACACTCTCCTGGCTGCCGCCGGACGTGGTGGCGCCGGTGAGCTGGTTCAGCAAATTGGCCGGGGCGCCGGAGAAGGCGGCATCGGTCGGCGCGAAGACGGTCAGCGGCTGTGCGGCGCGGAAATCCTCGACCATCCCGGCGCGGGTGATCAGATCCAGGAAGCGCGAGAAGCGGCTATCGCCGGCCATGGTGTCGGCCAGGGTCGCGGTCGGCGGCACGGATTGGGCACGTAGGATGCCAGGCGCGGCGAGCGATCCGGCGGCAGCCAGGCCACCGATCATCATCAAGCCGCGGCGCGGCATATGGGACTGGATCATGGGGGATTCCTTCAACTGTGGCCCGCACAGCCCCGGCCTCATCGGGGGCGTAGCCCTGGGCATTGCGGTCGCATCTGGAACGCCGCAGCCGCGCAATGGTTCGCCAGCCACGCCCGCGACCTTTTCCGCTCCCTTCGCGACGGAATCGCCCTACATGGGGGGAATGACTGAGCCTTCGCTGCTGTGGTTCCGCCACGACCTTCGCCTCGCCGACCACCCTGCCCTGATCGCCGCCACCGAAGGTGGCCGCCCGGTGCTGCCGGTCTTCGTGCTGGATGACGATGCCGCCGGGGCGCACCGCCCCGGCGGTGCCGCTCGCTGGTGGCTGCGCCACAGCCTGGCGGCGCTCGCCGCCGATCTGGCGGCGCGTGGCGCGCCCCTGATGCTGGCGCGCGGACGGGCGGAGATGGTGCTGCCGGCGCTGGCGGCCGCCGTCGGCGCCCGCACCATCCATGCCGGCCGCGGCTACGAACCCTGGGCGCGGGCGCAAAGCCAGCGGGTGCATGAGGCGCTGACCGATGCGGGCCGCCGCCTGGCCCTGCACACCACCGCGGTGCTGCGCGAGCCGCACGGCTTCGGCGCCGCCAGCGGCAAGCCCTATGCCGTCTATACGCCATTCGCCAAAACCATGCTGGCGGCTGGCGACCCACCGACCCCGCGCCCAGCGCCCGCCCAGATCCAGGGCGTGCCGCATCCAGCGGGGGGCGAGGCGCTGGAGGCGTTGGGCCTTTACCCTGTGCCGGGCGAGCCCGACTGGGCCGTGCGCTTCGGCGAGACCTGGCAGCCCGGCGAGGCCGGCGCCCAGGCGCGGCTCGCCCGCTTCACCGCGCAGGCCCTCGGCGCCTATGACCGGCAGCGCAACCTGCCGGGGCGCGATGGCTCCTCCGGCCTGTCACCGCATCTGCGCTGGGGGGAAGTTTCGCCCGGGCAGGTCTGGCATGCGGCGCGCGGGGCCAAGGCGGATGCGGCGGGGACGGAGACTTTCCTGAAGGAAATCCTCTGGCGCGAATTCGCCTACCACCTGCTGTGGCACCGGCCGGAAATGCCGGAGGCGCCACTGCGGTCCGAATTCGCGGCCTTTCCCTGGCAGCCGGATGCGAAGCTGCTGGCCGCCTGGCAGCAGGGGCGCACCGGCTATCCGGTGGTGGATGCCGGCATGCGGCAGCTCTGGCAGACAGGCTGGATGCACAACCGTGTCCGCATGATCACGGCGAGCCTGCTGGTAAAGCACCTGCTGCAACCCTGGCAGGATGGCGCGGCCTTCTTCTGGGACACGCTGGTGGATGCGGACCTCGCCTCCAACAGCGCGTCCTGGCAATGGGTGGCCGGCTGCGGCACGGATGCGGCGCCTTATTTTCGCGTCTTCAACCCCATCCTGCAGGGCGAGAAATTCGACCCAGAGGGCCGCTATGTGCGCCGCTTCGTGCCCGAACTGGCGAAGCTGCCGAACGCCTTCCTGCACCAGCCCTGGGAGGCCCCGCGGGAGGTGCTGGCGGCCGCGGGCGTGGCGCTCGGCCGCGACTATCCCCGCCCGGTGATCGACCATGCGGAGGGGCGCGCGCGCGCCTTGGCCGGATTCGTGAAGCTGCGCGCCTGATGGCCCGCCCCGAACATCTGTGGCGCGGCTTCGCCGGCCTGCGCGTGGTGGCCGATGTGCATGGCGATGCGGAGGCCTTCATCCACGCGATCGAGGGCGCGCTGGCGGCGGACATGTTCGTGCTCCAGCTCGGCGACCTGACCGATCACGGGCCGGACAGCCCGGAGGTGCTGCGCCGCATCTTCGCGCTGATCGATCGGGGCCAGGGCCTGTTCCTGCTCGGCAACCATGACCACAAGCTGCGCCGTGCGCTGACCGGCACCCAGCTTCGCATCCAGGCGGAAGGGCTGGGGCGCACCCTGACGCAGCTCGATGCCGCGCCGGATGGGGATGTGCTGAAGGCGCGCGCGGTGGAGGAGATCGGCCGCGCGCCGGCCTGGATCCGCGATGGCGGCCGCATCTTCGTCCATGGCGGCTACCACCCCGGCATGCTGCATTCCGCACCGCCGCCGGAGGCGGGAAGCCAGAAGGCGCAGGGGCTGGTGACGCGGGCGCTGTTCGGCCAGGTAACCGGGCGGATGCGGCAGGATGGCTTTCCGGACCGGGTGCATGACTGGGTGGACAAGATCCCGGCCGATGTCACCGTGGTCTGCGGCCATGACCGGCGCAGCATGGATGGTCGGCCCTTCGTGGTGGATGGGGCGCTCGGCGGGCGCTGCGTGTTCCTCGACTGCGGCGCCGGCAAGGGCGGACACCTGGCCTGGATCGACCTGCCTTCCTGGGCCTGAAAGGCCCAGGAAGGTTGTTTTTTGGGGCCCTCAAGCGCCGGGCGCCCTGTCCGGGGGCTTGGCTGCGCGCCCTGCACGGGCTCGTCCCGGCCGCACGGTTGGTCTGGGCTCGGCGCTACGCGCCGCCCAAGCTGGGCTGCGCGGGTTCCGCATTGGGCGCGCGGGGGTCTATCCTGGGCCACCGGGAGAACGCGCCATGACCGACCTGCCCACCACCGTCGAAATCCGCGAGGAAGGCCCGCGTGAGGGCTTCCAGATCGAGCCGGGACCTATCCCGACCGATCGCAAGGTGGCGCTCGTGGATGCGCTCTCGGCCACCGGGCTGCACCACATCCAGGTCTGTTCCTTCGTCTCGCCCAAGCTGGTGCCGGGCTGGGCGGATGCGGAGGCGGTGGTGGCCGGCTTCGCGCCGAAGCCGGGCGTGACCTACACGGCGTTGTGGTTCAACGCGGCGGGGCTGAACCGCGCGCTGGCGTTCAAGGACCGGCTGAAGGTGGAGGGCGCGGTCACCGTGGTCGCCAGCGAAGCCTTCAGCCTGAAGAACCTCAACCGCGACCGGGCGAAGAACCTGGCGGCGCAGCGCGCGAATGTCGCGGCGCATCTGGAAGCGGGCGTGGCAGTGCCGCGCATCAGCGTGCAGGCCGCCTTCGGCTGCAACTACTCGGGCGACGTGCCCCCGGCGAAGGTGATCGAGGCGCTGGCGGATGCCTTCGCCATCGGCGCCGAGCACGGGCTGGAGCTGCGCGAGGCGACACTGGCGGACACCATGGGCTGGGCAACGCCGGCGCGGATCGAGCGGGTGGTGGGCGAAGTCCGCGCGCGCTGGCCGGACCTGTCCCTCATCCTGCATCTGCACGACACGCGCGGCCTCGGCATCGCCAATGCCCATGCCGGGCTGCGGCTGGGCGTCTCGCGCTTCGACACCACGGTGGGCGGCCTCGGCGGCTGTCCCTTCGCCGGCCAGCCCGGCGCACCGGGCAACATCGCGACGGAGGAGCTGGTGCTGCTGTGCGAGGAGACGGGCATCGCCACCGGCGTGGACCTCGACGCGCTGGTCGAGGCAGGGCGGCTGGCGGAGGAGGTGGTGGGCCGCACGCTGCCCAGCACCATGCTCCGCTCCGGCGGCCTGGCGCGATTCCGCCAGGCGGCGTGACCCCAAAGCCCTCCCCCACTTGTGGGGGAGAGTTGGGTGGGGGGCGGCCTCAGGCCGCCGGCATCACCTGGCTGAGCCGGCCACCCATCCGCACCGGCTCGATTCGCGTGGCGAGCCCGGTGGCGTCGTCGGTCTGCAGGAACACGCCGCAGACCGTCGCCTCGCCCTCGGCAGGCGCCAGCTTCTCGCCCGGCACCTTCTTCCAGAAACGCAGCGCGGCGCCGCCCTTCTGCATGCCGATGACGCTGTCATAGTCGCCGCACATGCCGGCGTCCGTCATGTAGCCGGTGCCGCCCACCAGGATCTGGTGGTCCGCGGTTGGGGTGTGGGTGTGGGTGCCGACGACCAGCGAAACCCTGCCGTCGAAGCTGTGGCCCATCGCCAGTTTTTCCGAAGACGCCTCGGCGTGGAAATCCACCAGGATCGCCTGGACGGTGCCGCCCGGACCCATGCGGTGGGAGGCGATGGCGGATTGCACGCCGCGGAACGGGTCGTCCAGCGCATCCATGAACAACCGCCCCATGGCCTGCACCACCAGCGCCTTCCGCCCATCAGCCAGCACGGCCACGAAGGCGCCCTTCCCCGGTGTGCCAGGCGGGTAATTGAGTGGCCGGATCAGCCGTGGCTCGGTCTCGATGTACGAGAATATTTCCTTGCGGTCCCAGGCGTGGTTGCCCAGCGTCAGCACATCCGCGCCGGCGGTGAACAGGGCGCGCGCCATTTCGGGCGCCAGGCCGAAGCCATGGCTGGCGTTTTCCGCATTCACCACGACCAGATCGAGCGCCAGGCGTTCGCGGAGGATGGGAATGGCAGCGCCGGCGGCATCGCGGCCGGAGCGGCCGACCAGGTCGCCGAGGAACAGGATTCTCAAACCTTCGGGGCTCCGCAGAAGATCACGCCGCCTTCGGTAGCGATGGCGGCCAGGGGGGCGTCGTCCACGCCCACGGGCACTTCGTCAACCTCCTGGGCCGCATAGGCGACGCCGATGGCGGTGGCGTCGGGCAGGCTGGCGAGCGTCCGGTCGTAATAGCCGCCGCCATAGCCGAGGCGATGGCCCGCGCGGTCGAAAGCCAGCAGCGGCACCAGCAGCCAGTCGGGCGTCAGCGGCGGCGAATCCGGCCCCGGCTGGCTGGTGCCGAGCGGGCCGCGGGCGAGCGTGTCGCCGGGTTGCCATTGCCGGAACTGCAGAGGGTTGCCGCGTTTCGGCGTGACCGGCAGCGCGATGCGGTGGCCGCGCGCGTGCAGGGCGTGCAGCGCCGGGCGGATGTCGATCTCGGCGCCCATCGGCCAGAAGCCGGCGACGATGGCGCCGGGCGGGGGTGGGGCGTCGCGCAGGAGGTGGGCGGTGAGCGCGGTGCCGAGGGCGGGCTCGCAGGATGCGCGGCGGGCCAGGGCCAGCTTGCGGGCTTCGGCCTTCAGGCCGGCGAGAAGTTCGGGGCAGAGCATCATCGGGAGCGGGCTACCCAAAGGGCGCACACCCCCCCACCACCCCGACCCTCCCCCCCAGGTAGGGGGGAGGGGGAAGCGCGGCGCACAGTGCCGGGGGTGCCAAGCACCAAGAATGGGAACAACCTGCGGCGCGCCCGGCGCGCCGAGGCCGCGGATGCGGCCCGCGGCCAGCGGGAGTGCAGGGTCGGCGCCCGCGTGCACGGCGCGAAGGCAAGCGCGCGGAGCGCGCGCCCGCCGTCTGAGGGTCTGAATAAGCGCGGAGCCACCATGGCCGTGGGCTTGAAAACCCTCCTGAGACCTGCGGTGCAGGTGGGAACCAGGTACTCGGACCACGGCCCGAGCAGCGCCAGTCCCCGGAGGTTGCTCATTGGCCCCGGGGGTTTAAGTGCCTCACCAACCTGGCAGCCCCGCAGCACCCACTTAGGGTCGGTCGAGGGTCTGGGCAATGCCCTCGATCCGGTCGGCGATGCGCGCCAGGCGCTCCGCCAGCTTCGGGTCGGGCTGGGGGACGGCCATGTTCTGGCCGGCGCGGGCCTGGGAGAGGGCGACCTTGAGGTCATGCACCTCATCCGCCAGCAGCAGGGCGCCGAGCAGCAGCAGGCGGCTTTCGCCGAACTGGCCGCCCATCGCCTTGATGGAGTTCACCCGCTTATCGACCTCCGCCGCCAGGGAGACCAGATGCGCTTCCTGGCCGTCCTCGCAGGACACCGGGTGGCTGTAGCCGCCGACGCGGACCGTGACCTGACCCATTCTACTGATCCTCTCCGAGCGCCGCGCGCAGCCGCGCAATCGTCTCGTCCAGACGGTCCGCAATGGCCGCCACCGCGGCGCGGGGCACACCGTCGCCGGCAACGGCCGGCTCGCGCGGTTGTGCCGCAGCCTCGGCCAGGCGGTCCACCGCTTCCTCCAGCCGCGCCAGCGCGCGGCTGGTCGGGTCCCCCGGCTGGTCCCGCATCTGGTCCCCCGTCTGCGTGCCTGACACCCGAAACCCCCAACCATTTGGCAGCCCAGCGGCAGCGCGTGCGCCACATGCGCCTTGTCGCCACCGGTTCCGGCATGCTGCAACGCTTTGCATGCACGGCGCGGCGGGTCAACGGTGAGCGAGGTTCGGCACGGAGCCGTGGCGATGCCGCTGGCGGCCCTGCCGCCGGCCATCACGATCCGATCAGCCGGGACGTTGCGCGCCGTGATGGAATGGGTGCCGGCAGGTGCCGCGCTGCTGCTCTCGGCGCCTGGCGCCGCCGGCTTCCTCGGCCCCGGCGCCTGGCGGGCGCTGGTCGCGCTGGCGCCCGGCTACCCGGATGCACTGTGCTGCGGGGATGCCGCGGGTGACGCGCTGGCCGCGCTTCGTGCCGGCTGCCGGGTGCTGGTGCTGGAGGACGCCTGCCCCGCCTTCGCCGCCGTGGCCGGCGCGGCGGCGGAGGTGGGCGCCGTTCTGCTGCCGGCGCGGCCAGCGGCGCTGGAGCTGGATGTGATCGACCTGCGGCGCCCCGCCGGGCGTTCGCGTCTGGCGGATTGGCTGGCAGGACAGCATGACACCGCGCCGCCCCTGCGGTAAACCGCGCCTTACCGCCGCCGGCAATCCAAAGAGGACGAGATCACCATGCGCCTGACCCCCAAGGTTCAAGAAATCCTGTCCTGGTACGAAAGCGACAACCCCGGGACCAAGGCGAACCTCGCCCGCATCCTGATGGCCGGCAAGCTGGGCGGCACCGGCCGCATGGTGATCCTGCCGGTCGACCAGGGCTTCGAGCACGGCCCGGCCCGCAGCTTCGCGCCGAACCCCGCCGCCTATGACCCGCGCTACCTGTTCGAGCTGGCGCTCGAGGCCGGACTGAACGCCTATGCCGCGCCGCTCGGCATGATCGAGGTGGGTGCGTCCACCTATGCCGGCTCGATCCCGACCATCCTGAAGATGAACAGCAGCAACAGCCTGTCCACGACCAAGGACCAGGGTGTGACGGCCAGCGTCGGCGATGCGCTGCGGCTGGGCTGCTCGGCCATCGGCTTCACCATCTACCCCGGCTCCGAATACCAGTTCGAGATGATCGAGGAGCTGCGCGAGCTGGCCGAAGAGGCCAAGTCCGTCGGCCTCGCCGTGGTGGTGTGGAGCTATCCGCGCGGCCCGATGCTGGACAAGGTGGGTGAGACGGCGCTCGACATCTGCGCCTATGCTGCGCACATGGCCGCGCTGACCGGCGCGCACATCATCAAGGTCAAGCCGCCGACGTCCGCCATCAGCCTGGATGCGGCGAAGAAGACCTACCAGACCAACCCGGTCGAGGATGATGCAGTCGCGCGCTTCAAGCACATCGTGAATGCCTGCTTCGGCGGCCGTCGCCTGGTGGTGTTTTCGGGTGGCGAAGCCAAGGGCACGGAGGCGATCCTGGACGAAGTCCGCGCCATTCATGCCGCGGGCGGCAACGGCTCCATCATGGGCCGCAACGCCTTCCAGCGTTCCAAGGCGGATGCGGTGGCGCTGCTGACCGCCATCATCGACGTCTATAAGAACTGAGGTGACGGGGGGCGACGCCCCCCCACCCACCCTCTCCCCCCATCGGGGGGAGAGGGCTTCAGCCTACCAGGCTGGGCGGCACCTTGGCGGCAAGCACCGCATCCCGCTGCCGCTGCGCCACCGCTTCCTCCGAATGGTCGTGCACCAGCTCCATGAACAGCCGGTGCCAATTGGCCTTGGCGCGCAGGCGGAAGAACACGCTGCCAAGGCCGATCGCGGCGCGGTCCATCAGCGGGAATTCGCGCGGGATCTTCACCCCACCCGTCCGCTTCAGCCCTTCATGCACCGTCTGGGCGATCTTGCGGCCGTAGCTCGGGTCGTCGCTCGGCGTGATGGAGCGCACCTTGTCCTCGACCAGCGGCTCATACAGGAAGCGCGCCCAGAGGTTCAGGACCTCCATCGTCTCCTTGGACAGGTTGCGGAAACCCCACACGCCATAGGCATGCGCGGCCTTCTCGCGGTCATCGTCGCGCACCGCCTCGTACAGCATCACCACGCCGGTGACGAAGCTGGCGGGGAAGATGCGGATGACTCCGAAGTCGAGCAGGTTCACGCCGTGGCCGACCTCCGCATCCTCGCGCACCTGGTAGTTGCCCAGGTGCGGGTCGCCGTGGATCACGCCGTAGCGGTAGAAGGGCACGTACCAGGCGCGGAACAGGGCGCGGGCATAGGCGTTGCGCTCCTCCTCCGGCGGGTCTTTCTCAAGCCGGCGCAGGATCGGGCGGCCTTCCAGCCAGGACATCGTCAGCAGGCGCTTGGTGGTCAGCTCCGGCACCGCGACGGGCACGGTGACGCCGGGCGTGTTCGCCAGCATGGCGCCGTACAGCCGCATGTGGCTGGCCTCGCGCTCGTAATCCAACTCCTCCCGCAGCCGGGCCGAGAGCTCCTGGTAGGCCTCAGCATTGTCCAGCGTGCTGTCCATGCGGCGATACAGGTTCAGCGCCAGCTTCAACTGGCGCAGATCCGCTTCGACGATGCTCGGCATGTCCGGGTATTGCAGCTTGCAGGCCACCTCCCGCCCATCGGGCAGGGTGCCGCGATGCACCTGGCCGAGGCTGGCCGCGGCCACGGCTTCCTGGGTGAAGCTGGTGAAGCGGGATTGCCAGGCGGGGCCCAACTCGCCTTGCATGCGGCGGCGCACGAAGGCCCAGCCCATCGGCGGCGCGTTGGATTGCAGCGTGGCCAGTTCCTGCGCGTATTCCTCCGGCAGCGCCTCCGGCACCGTGGAGAGGAACTGCGCCACCTTCATCAGCGGGCCTTTGAGGCCGCCGAGGATCTGTTTCAGATCCTCCGCATGGGCCGCCTTGTCGGTCTTGATGCCGAGGAAGCGCTGCCCCGCGACGCGCGCGGCGATGCCGCCGACGGCGCCGGAGGTGCGGACCATGCGCCGCATCTCGCCAAACAGGGTGGATTCGCTGCGGTCATCGGCCATGGGTTCAGGAGGCCTTTTCGAGTTCGTCAATAAAGCCGGAAATCACGTCCAGACCCTTGTTCCAGAAGGCAGAGTTGGAGGCGTCGAGGCCGAAGGGCGCCAGCAATTCCTGGTGCCGCTTGGTGCCGCCGGCGCGCAGCATCTCCAGGTACTTTTCCTGGAACCGCGGATGCCCCTCCCGGAACACGCCATACAGCGCATTCACCAGGCAATCCCCGAAGGCATAGGCGTACACATAAAAGGGCGTGTGCACGAAATGCGGGATATAGGCCCAGTACACGCTGTAGTCGGGCGTGAAGTCGAAGGCCGGGCCCAGGCTTTCCGTCTGGATCTGCATCCAGATCTCGCCGATCCGCTCGTGCGAAAGTTCGCCCTTGCGGCGCTCCTCATGCAGCAGTGTCTCGAAGCGGTAGAAGGCGATCTGGCGGACGACGGTGTTGAGCATGTCCTCCACCTTGCCCGCCAGCAGCATGCGCCGCTTGCGGGGATCGGTTTCGGCATCCAGCACGGCCCGAAACGTCAGCATCTCCCCGAACACGCTGGCGGTCTCGGCCAGCGTCAGCGGCGTGGAGGACATCAGGTAGCCCTGGTCGGCGGCCAGCACCTGATGCACGCCATGGCCCAGTTCATGCGCCAGCGTCATCACATCCCGCGCCTTGCCGTGATAATTCAGCAGAAGGTAGGGGTGGGCGCTGGGCACGGTGGGGTGGGCGAAGGCGCCGCTGGCCTTGCCGGGGCGCAGCGCCGCGTCGATCCAGGGCTTCTCGAAGAAGGGTGCCGCCACGCGCTCCAGTTCCGGGCTGAAGGCGCCATAGGCGGCGCGCACGCGGGACACGGCCTCCGGCCAGGGGATGGTGCTGTCCGTGTCGTCCGGCAGCGGCGCGTTGCGGTCCCAGTGCTGCAGCTTCTCCAGCCCCAGCCACTTCGCCTTCATCGCGTAGTAGCGGTGCGACAGCCGCGGCAGGCTGGACCAGACGGCGGAGACCAGCGCGTCCACCACCTCATCCTCCACCATGTTGGCGCGGTTGCGGGCGGAGGTCGGGCGCCGGTACTGGCGCCAGCCATCGATGATCTCCTTGTCCTTGGCCAAGGTGTTGGTGATCAGCGAGAACAGCCGCACCCGATCTCCGAAGGCCGCCGACACACCCTGCGCGGCCGCGGCGCGAACGGCGCGGTCGCTGGAGGACAGATTGTTCAGCGCGGCGGAGACAGTCAGTTCCTCCCCGGCCACATCCACACGCATGCCGGCCACGGTCTCGTCGAACAGGCGGTTCCAGGCGGACCGGCCCGTCACTTCCTTTTCGTGCAGCAGCTTTTCCAGCTCATCCGAAAGTTGGTGCGGGCGGAACACGCGCAGGTCGCGCAGCCAGGGGCGCCAGCGTTCCAGCGCGGCGGATTGCCGCAGCTTGGACTCCAGTGCCGCATCCTCCAGCCGGTTGATCTCCAGCGTCAGGAACAGCAGGTGGCTGCTGATCGCCGTCACCCGTTCCTGGATGGTCTGGTAGAAGCGGCCATTCTCCGCCGACTGCGCGTCGCCGGAGAAGATGAGCTGGGCATAGGACATGGCCCGGCCGAGGATTTCCTCGATCCGTTCATAGGTCGCGATGGCCCGCCCCAGATTGTCGCCGGAGCCTTGCGCCAGGCGGCCGGCATGGGCGGCGTTGAAGGCCTTCGCCTCCGCCTCCGCCCGGTCCAGATCGGCGGTGAGCCGCGGATCGGTGGGCGATGCGTAGAGGTCGGAAAGGTCCCACGACGGCAGGGCCTGGGTGACGGCCCGGGCCGGATTGGGGGCCGGATCGGGAGCGGGGCTGGGGGCGAGGTTCTGATTCACGCCCTGCATATAGCCCGGCCCGGGCCGAGGCCAACGGGCGCCGGGCGAATACGGGCGACAACGCTGGCGATCCACCTGGCGCCAACCGCGCCAGTGAGGTGAATGCGGTGTATCGTTCAGGTCGTTTGGCCTGAACGGCGCGCGCATGGCACCATATGCGCAAAGCGAGGGAAGAGATCGTCGGGAATGGAAAGCGCCGGAACGCGGGTCTGGACCAGCCTGCCGCACATGATGCTGGACCTCGCCCGGGGCTGGCGCGAAAGGCCGATGCTGCGGCATTGGCAGGATGGCTGGCAGAGCACGAGCTGGGGCGAATTCGGCCGCCGCGTCGCCGCCCTCGCCGCCTTCCTGCGGGCCCAGGGCGTCGCGCCGGGGGACCGGGTATTTCTGGTTTCCGAGAACCGCCCGGAATTCCCGATCGCCGATACCGCCATCATGGCGATCGGCGCCGTGACGGTGCCGACCTACACCACCAACACGGTGGGCGACCACGCGCATATCCTGCGGGACAGCGGCGCCAGCTTCGCCATCGTCTCCACCGCAAGGCTGGCGGAACGCGTGGCGGAGGCCGCGGCGCAGGCTGGCGTGGTGCTGGAACGGGTGATCTGCTTGGAGGATGGCGCAGCGGGCTGCCTCGACTGGTCCGCGGCGCTGGCCACCCCGGCCGATCTGGACCTGCTGGCGGCGGAAGTCGAACAGATTCCGCCCGGGCGGCTGGCCTGCCTGATCTATACCAGCGGCACCGGCGGCCTGCCCAAGGGCGTGATGCTGCCGCACCGCGCCATGCTGGCGAATCGCGAGGGCGTCGCCCGCATCGCCAATCGCCTGCACCTGGATGGCACGCCCTACCTCTCCTTCCTGCCGCTGTCGCACAGCTACGAGCACACGGTGGGCGGCTTCCTGCTGCCCTCGCTGGGGTTGGAGGTGGTGTATTCGCGCGGCGCGGACCGGCTGGCGGCCGAGTTGAAGGAGGTGCAGCCCACCGTCATCACCGCCGTTCCCCGGCTGTTCGAGGTGCTGCGCGGCCGCATCGAGGCGCAGGTGGAGAAGGATGGTGGCCTTAAGGCAAAACTGTTCCGCCGGGCGCTGGCGCTCGGGCTGAAGCGGTTGGACGGCCGGCTTTCGCTGTTCGAACGCGCCCAGCATGCGGTGCTGGACCGGCTGGTGGGGGCCAAGATCCGGGACCGGTTTGGCGGCAAGCTGCTGGCGCTGGTCTCCGGCGGGGCGCGGCTGGATCCGGACCTCTCGGGCTTCTTCCTGGCCTTCGGCCTGCCGGTGATCCAGGGCTATGGCCAGACCGAGGCCGGCCCCGTCATCAGCGTGAACCCGCCCTGGGAAAACCGCCGCGCCACCGTCGGCCCGCCCTTGCCGGGGGTGGAAGCGCGCATCGCCGAGGATGGTGAGTTGTGCGTCCGCGGCGACCTGGTGATGGATGGCTACTGGAACGCCCCGGAGAGCACCGCGCGCGCCGTCGTGGATGGCTGGCTGCACACCGGGGATGTGGGTGAAATCACGGACGGCTACATCCGCATCACCGACCGCAAACGGGATTTCATCAAGACCCTCGGCGGCGACATGGTCAGCCCGGCCAAGCTGGAAGGCCTGCTGATGGCGGAGCCGGAGATCGCGCAGGCCGTGGTGGCCGGCGAAGGCCGCCCCGCCATCGTGGCCCTGGTGGTCCCGACGGAAGGCGCGGCGGAGCAGGTGCCCGCCGCCATCGCGCGGGTGAACGGCAAGCTCTCCAACATCGAGCGCATTCGCGGCAGCACGTTGGTGGACGCCTTCACGGTGGAGAACGGCCTGTTGACACCGACCATGAAGGTAAAGCGCCGCCTTGTGCTGGAACGCCACGCCGGCGCGGTGGAGGGGCTGTCAAAGCGCGGCTGACCCGCCGGGTCAGACGTGCCGGGTCAGCCCGCCATCCACGCGCAGGCTCTGCCCGGTGACATAGGACGCCTGCTCCGAGACCAGCCAGGCCACCGCCGCCGCGATCTCCTCGGCCCGCGCGTAGCGACCGAGCGGGATGCGGGCGCGGCGGGACTCCTTCTCCGGCAGGCTGTCCACGAAGCCCGGCAGCACGGCGTTCACACGGATGCCGGAAGGCGCCAGCTCATCCGCCGCCAGCTTGGTCCAGGCGCCAAGCGCGGCGCGCAAGGTGGTGGCCGGGAAATCCGCTTCCGGCTCCAGCGCGGCGTAGGAGGACAGGTTCACCACCGCGCCCGCGCCCTGCGCCTTCATCCCCGGCAGCACCAGCCGCAGCGCGCGGATGGCGGACAGCATCACCATGTCGAAACCGGCATGCCACTGCACATCGGTCAGGTCGAACAGCGGCGCCTTGGGCGGGTGGCCGGCATTGTTCACCAGCGCGTCGATGCGTCCGAATTTTTGCAGCGCGCCGTCCACCAGCCGCGCCAGATCGGCGGGCTCCGTCACAGAACCCGTGACGCCCAGCGCATCCGGCAACTCCGCGGCCAGCTTTTCCGCATTGCCGGACGGGGACATCACCGCAACTCGGAAGCCATCCGCCGCAAGCCGCCTGGCGACGGCCGCGCCGATCCCCCGCCCGGCGGCGGTGATGATGGCCGTCTTCACGTGCGGTCGCTGGTGGTGGGCGTGAAGGCGCCGCCGTCGGTCGGGCGCAGCGCCTCGAACATCTCCGTCACCTGGGCGTAGTCGCGGTAGCCGCAGCGGGCGATGGTCTGGGCTGCCACCGCATCGAAGCGGCCATCGATGATGTAGCGCTCATCGAGATGGATGCCGACGACCTGGCCGACCACCATGAAGCCATCGGTCGGGTTGCCGTCGATGTCGTGCAGTTCCATCGCCTGCAGCACCTTGCACTCGAAGCTCGCCGGGCTTTCGGCGACGCGCGGCGCCTTCACGAAGCGGCACTCGGCCATGGTCAGCCCCGCCGCCTCGAACTCATTCTCCCCGGCCTCGAGCGCGGCGGAGGAGACGTTCATGGCGTCGAACAACGGGCGGGTCACCAGGTTGAAGACGAACTCCCGCGTCTCGAAGGCATTGGCGGCGGAGTGCTTCAAGCCCTCGCTGCCGAACACCACGATGGGCGGGGCGCCCTTGACCAGGTTGAAGAAGCTGTAGGGCGCCAGGTTCGGCCGGCCCTTGGCATCCACGCTGGAAATCCAGCCGATCGGGCGCGGCGCGATGATGGCCTTCAGCGGGTCGAAGGGCAGGCCATGGCCTCGCTTGCCGTGCTTCGGTTCGTAGAACATCGCGCTCGCCCCTTCGCTGGATAGCCTTCGGCTACATGCCCAGCGCCCGGCGGTAAAGGTCGAGCAGCGTCTCCTGCTCCTCCACCTCGGCCGGTTCTTTCTTCCGCAGCGAGATGATCTGCTTGATCACCTTCACATCGAATCCAGCCGACTTCGCCTCGGAGAAGATGTCCTTGATGTCGCCTGCGAGCGCCTTGCGCTCCTCCTCCAGCCGCTCCACCCGCTCGATGATGGAGCGCAGGCGATCTACGGCAATGCCGCCGACCTCGGGATCCGGGTCCTTCTCCTGGCGGTCGCGGCTGGCCTGGGCCTCCTGCGCGTCGAAATCACTCATCGAAGGCCTCCGGGCACGAGTTGAGCGCGGCGTATAGCGCCGGGTCCGGGGTGGCGCAATTCGGGGGCGGGCAAGGTCGGGGAGAAAGTATTCTCCCCGAGCCCCTCATCTATTTTTGGGATTTTGGGCCGGTGCGCGAACTAAAAAGTGCCGAAATGCAAGGGAGGGGTTCGGGGAGGGAATGCTTCCCTCCCCGACCTTCTTCCCTAGTGCCCCGTATTGGCCTCGGCGAACTTCGCCTTCTGCTCCGCCGTAGCCTCCTTCTGGTGCAGCGCCTGCCAATCCTTGTGCGGCATGCCGTAGATCGTCTCCCGCGCCTCCGGGTCCGTGATGGTCACGCCCTTGGTGGCGGCTTCCTCTCGGTACCAGCGGGACAGGCAATTCCGGCAGAAACCGGCCAGGTTCATCATGTCGATGTTCTGCACGTCGCTGCGTTCGCGCAGATGCTGCACCAGGCGGCGGAAGGCGGCGGCTTCCAGTTCGGTCTGGGTGGCTGCGTCGATCTCGGGCATCGGGGGCTCTCCTGCAATCCGCCCGCTAGATGGCCCATCGCGCACCGCTTCGCCATAGTGGCGGGATGAGGGAGACCGAGATGGCCTGGACCGATGACACCGCCCGCGCGGCCCTGAAGGATGTTTTCGCCGCCGCCGTCGCCAGCGCCGACCCGCGCATCGTCCTCGCCCGGCACCTGCCGGCGCCGCCGGAGGGTGGCCGCGTGGTGGTGGTGGGTGCGGGCAAATCGGCGGCGGTGATGGCGGCGGCGGTGGAAGCGGCCTGGCCAAACCAGGCCCTGACCGGCCTCGTCGTCACCCGCTACGGCCATGGCTACCCGACGCAGCGGATCGAGGTGCTGGAGGCGTCCCATCCAGTGCCGGACGCCGCCGGCGCGGCCGCCGCGCAACGGCTGTTGCAGGCGGTGGCGGGGCTGACGGCAGGGGATCTGGTGCTGTTCCTGGTCTCAGGCGGCGGCTCGGCGCTGACCACCCTGCCCGCCCCCGGCCTGTCGCTGGAGGATCTGATGGCGGTGAACCGGGCGCTGCTCGCCTCCGGCGCCACGATCAACGAGATGAACTGCATCCGTCGCCACCTGTCCGCCTTTTCCGGCGGGCGGCTGGCGCTGGCGGCGGCACCGGCGCGGGTGGTGACGCTGGCGATCTCCGACGTGCCGGGGGATGACCCGGCGGCCATCGCCTCCGGCCCCACCGTCCCGGACCCGTCCAGCTTCGAACAGGCGCGCGCGCTGGTGGCGCATTATCGGATGAAGCTGCCGGAGGCCGTGGTGGAGCATCTGGCGAAGGCGGCGGAAGAAACGCCGAAGCCCGGCGACCCTCGGCTGGGGGAGATCGATTACCGCTTCATCGCCACCCCGCGCCTGGCGCTGGAAGCCGCCGCGGCCAGGGCCCGCACGCTGGGCCTGACGCCGCTGATCCTGGGCGATGCGCTGGAGGGCGAGGCGCGGGAAGTCGGCAAGGTGCTGGCCGGCATCGCACTCTCCGCCCGCACCCATGGCCACCCTTTGCCCGGCCCGTGCCTGCTGCTGTCGGGCGGGGAGACCACGGTGACGATCGGGCCAGAGGGTGGCGGGCGGGGCGGGCGCAACTGCGAATCCCTGCTCGGCTGCGCCGTGGCGCTGGCCGCAGCGCCCGGCATCTGGGCGTTGATGGGGGATACGGACGGCATCGACGGGTCGGAGGACAATGCCGGCGCCATCGCAGCGCCGGACACGCTGTCCCGCGCCCGCACCGCCGGAATGGACCCGCGCGCGGTACTGGGTCGGCATGACAGCTACACGCTGTTCCAGGCACTGGACGATCTGCTGGTGACCGGGCCGACGCTGACCAATGTGAACGATCTGCGCGCGGTGCTGATTGCCTGAACATGGAAAAGGCCGGGGGATTGCTCCCCCGGCCCGGTTTCGTGGTTAAAGCCCTGCTCAGCGCAGGACGATTTCCACGCGGCGGTTCTGCGGCTCGCGCACGCCATCGGCGGTCGGGACCAGCGGGCGGCTCTCGCCGAAGGCCTGGACGCTGATGTTGTTGCGCTGAATGCCACGGCGCTCCAGCTCGGAAGCCACGGCGCCGGCGCGGCGCTCGGACAGGCGCTGGTTGTACTGCGGCGAGCCCGAACGGTCGGCGTGGCCGGCCACTTCGATGCGCGTCACGCCCTGGCCGGTCGCGTTGGTCGCGGCCTCACCGATGATCTGGCGGGCACGGTCCGTCAGGTCGGCGCGGTCGAAGTCGAAGAACACGAGGTAGGTACGCGCCGGGGCCGGGGCCGCGGCGGGCATCGGCGCGGGCGCCGGGGCCACGACCGGGGCCGGGGTGGTCTGGCCGAAGGCGTAGCGCAGGCCGAGCAAGATGGAGTGGTTGTAGTTCTCCGACTTCGTGCCGGTGCGCGCCACATTGAAGTTGCCGCCGCCGCTGCTGGTGGAAATGTCATGCTCCATGGTGCCGAGGAAGCGGTATTCCGCGGTCAGCGCCAAGCCCGGAGCAAACTGCGTCAGCGGCATGGAAACGCCCGCGATCGCCTGGTAGGCGAAACGGCCATCGGTGCCATCGCTGTTCACTTCGCCGTTCAGCACGCGGGCGCGAACGCCGTCGAACTCACGCCAGATGTAGCCGGCGCCGACGCCGACATACGGCATGAAGGACACACCACCGAAATTGGCGCCGATGTCGAAATCATACAGCGCATTGGCCATCACGCCGTAGCTGCGGGCCGTGCCCGAAGCGCGAATCGGGCCGGCACCGCGGAAGCCGCTGATGGTATCGACCTCGTTCTCGCGGTAGTTGCCCTCGATCTCGGCGCGCAGGCCGTTGCCGAAGCCATAGCCCAGGCTGACCACACCGACCCAGCCCATATCGAAGGACACGTCGCCGCCGGTGGTGTTGCCGCGGGCGCGCAGTTCGTCGGCCAGACCGCCGGTTGCGTTGATGTTCGCATCCTGCAGCCAGTTGAGGCCCGCGCCGGCACCGATGTAGACGCCATTCACCTGCTGGGCCTGCGCCGCACCGAGCGGCAGCAGCAGCATGGTGGTCGCAAGCAGCGCATTCCGGAAATTCATAACCTATTCTCCTGGCTGGACGAGCCAATCCGCGCCGGGGGTGGATGTTCCGGCAGCAGCGTCCTGCGGGATCAACGCGAGTTCCCTGGAAAAGGTGGCATGGACAAAAGATTCATCTGGGGGGTGTGGCGGAAATGCCGCAGTGGGGTATCCGCGCCCCACTTGGCACTTCAATGCTTAACTTAATTAAGGCAAATCGCCCCCTTGGCAGCAGGGGCTTATTGTCCCTAAGTTAGTTGCATGCGCGACCCCACTCTCGAAGCCCTGCTGACCCAGCGCGGCGCCGTCACCCGTATCGCGACCGCCCTCGGCATCTCCACCGCCGCCGTGTCGCAATGGCGCCGCGTGCCGGAGGACCGGGTGGTCGAAGTCGCCCGCGCGCTCGGCGTGCCGCCCAATTCGGTCCGGCCGGATGTGGCGGAACCGCCGGAAGCGCCCCGCCGCGAAGGATACGCCCGCCCCATGCCAAGCCGCCCCCCGTTGCGCCGCCGCCGCCGCACCAAGATCATCGCGACCCTCGGCCCGGCCTCCTCCTCCGCCGAGGTGATCGAGCGGCTGTTCCGCGCCGGGGCCGATGTGTTCCGGCTGAATTTCAGCCACGGCACGCATGAGGACCACGCCGCACGCATCGCGACGATCCGCGCGCTGGAGGAAAAGGTCGGCCGCCCGATCGGCATCCTGGCCGATGTGCAGGGTCCGAAGCTGCGGGTCGGCCAGTTCCAGGCCGGCCGGGTGCAGTTGCAGACCGGCCAGAGCTTCCGGCTCGACCTGTCCCCGACGCCGGGCGACGTCCGGCGTGTGCAGTTGCCGCACCCCGAGATCATCGCCGCCGCCGGCATCGGCACCACCCTGCTGCTGGATGACGGCAAGCTGCGCCTGCGCGTGACCCATAAGCGGGAGGATCACCTGGAAACCCAGGTGCTGGTCGGTGGCGCTCTGTCCGACCGCAAGGGCGTCAACGTGCCGGATGTGGTGCTGCCGATCCCGGCGCTGACCGCGAAGGACCGGATCGACCTCGATTTCGTCCTCGCCCAGGGCGTGGAATACATCGGCCTGTCCTTCGTGCAGCGGGCGGAAGACGTGGTCGAGGCCAAGGCCATCGCCGCCGGTCGCGCCTGGATCATGGTGAAGATGGAAAAGCCGCAGGCGGTCGAAAATCTCGATGCGATCCTGGCGGAAGCCGATTGCGTCATGGTGGCGCGCGGCGACCTCGGCGTGGAATGCCCGCCCGAGGAAGTGCCGCTGATCCAGAAGCAGATCGTCCGCGCCTGCCGCCTGCTCGGCAAGCCCGTGGTGGTGGCGACCCAGATGCTGGAGAGCATGATCACCGCCCCCTCCCCCACCCGCGCCGAGGCGCAGGATGTGGCGACCGCCGTGTTCGACGGCGCGGATTGCGTGATGCTCTCGGCAGAGACCGCCGCCGGGCAGTTTCCGTTCGAGGCGGTGAACATCATGGATCGCATCATCGCCCGGGTGGAGCAGGACCCGGAGTGGCGCAAGCTGACCGATGGCAACCGCCCGGCGCCGGAGCGCAACTCCGCCAGCGCCATTGCCGCCGCCGCCCGCCAGGTGGCGCAGACCATCGAGGCGGAGGCGATCGCCACCTTCACCTCCACCGGCTCCACCATGCTGCGCGTGGCGCGTGAACGGCCGAGCTGCCCGATCATCGGGCTGACCGCGAGCCTGCAGACCGCACGCCGCATGTCGGTGGTCTGGGGCGTGCACCCGATGCTGACGGTGGAACTGCATTCCATGACGGATATGGTCGCCAAGGCGATCCGTGCCGCCAGCCAGGAAGGCTTCGCCAGCCCGGGCGAGGAGGTCGTGGTGACGGCGGGCGTGCCCTTCGGCACGCCGGGCACCACGAATGCGCTGCGCGTCGCGATCGTGAGGTAGCCGAACGGCGCAGTTGACCTCGGGCCGCGTCACGCCTTTGGTGCGCTCATGCAGGGACGCCTTTGGTGCGCCCATCCACGGAGCAGCCCCGATGACCTTCCGCCGCCTCGCCCTCGCGCTACCTCTGCTGGCCTTGCTGCCCTGTGCGGCGCAGGCGCAGCAGGAAGGCCTGTATGACGTGACCGGCACCAATCTGGACGGCACGGGCTATACGGGCCTGGCGCAGATCCGGACGGTGGGGCTCGCCTCCTTCGCGATCCGCTGGCGGATCGGCAACCAGACGGTGGAGGGGGTGGGCTTCGCCTCGGGCCGCACCGTGGCGGTGGCCTATGGGCTGACCCAGCGGCCGGGCATCGGCATCTATACGCTGAACGCGGATGGCAGCCTGGATGGCGAATGGACCATCGTCGGCGCGCCGGCCAATGCGCGGGAACGCCTGGTGCCGCGGGTGGCATCGCCGGCCGCCGCAGGCGCCGCACCGGCGCCGGCCGCACCTGAGGCGGCGACCCCCGCCGCGCCGCCAGCCGTCATCCCGCCCACCCCGGCGCCGCCTGCCCCGACCGAGACACCCCCCACCCCGGCGCCCCAAGCCCCGAGGTAACACGCGGCTACCGCCCCCGCGCCCGCTTCTCCCCCGCCAGCAGCGCCGCCTTGCGCGGCACGCCCCAGCGATAGCCGGTGAGGTCGCCGCTGGCGCCGACCACGCGGTGGCATGGCACGGCCAGCGAGACCGGATTGCGCGCGCAGGCCCGCGCCACCGCGCGGGTCGCGGCCGGCATGCCCATCTCGGCGGCCAGGCCGGAATAGGTGCGCGTCTCACCAAGCGGTATCCGCGTCAGCGCCTCCCACACCCGGCGCTGGAAGGCGGTGCCGCGCAGGTCCAGCGGCAGGGCCAGCACGGCCGCAGGCTCGGCCAGGAAGCCGGCCACCCGGCTCACGGCGTCGGCCAGATCCGCCGGTGCCGGCTCGATGCGCGCCTTGGGGAATCGGGCGCGCAGGTCGCCCTCCAGCGCCTCCGGTGGTTCGGCGAAGCCGATGAAGCAGATGCCGGCGGCCGTGGCGCCGACCAGAAGCGGGCCCATGGCGCTGTCGGCATGGGCGATACGGATCACCTCCCCCGCGCCGCCGCGCCTTGCCGCGCCGGGGGTCATGCCGAGGTGGCGCGCAGTGTCTTCATAGACCCGGCTCTCGCTGCCGAAGCCGGCACCGGCCACCGCTTCCGCCACCCGGTCCCCAGCCGCGAGGGACGCCTGAAGGCGACGGGCGCGCACCCCTTCCGCGTAGCTGCGCGGGGTCACGCCGGTGATATCGCGGAACAGCCGCAGGAAATGGTGCCGCGCATAGCCGGCACGCGCGGCCAGCACTTCCAGGCTCGGGATGCCCTCCGCCGCCTCAATCAGCGCGCAGGCGGCGGCGACGCCCTCGGCCTGCATCCGGGCGCGTTCGCCCTTCGGGTCGCAGCGTTTGCAGGCGCGGAAACCGGCGGCCTCGGCGGCGGTGGCATCGGCGAAGAAGCGGGTGTTGCGGCGCAGCGGTGGGCGGGCCGGGCAGCCGGGGCGGCAGAACACGCCCTGGGTGGTCACGGCGTAGCAAAAATCGCCGCAGCCGGGGTCTGCCTGTCGGTCCAGAACGGCCTGCCAGCGCAGATCATCGATCGGCAGCGGGGCTTCGGGCATTGGCGTGGTCTCTCAACGTCCCATGCAAGATCGCTGCTGCTGGCCTACCGCGCCATCCGGCCGTTGCGCCAGACTACAGCGCCTCGCCTTCCGCCCGCCGCACCAGGTCGCGGCGCCGCGCGTCGCCGCCGGGCAGGCGCGGGTGCAACGCCAGTGCCGCATCCAGGCTGCGCAGCGCGCCGCGCAGGTCGCCGGCTTCCTCCTGCAACGCGGCGAATTGCAGCAGGGCGCCGAAATGCCGCGGCTCCAGGCGCAGCGCCTGCTGCAGGTCGCGCGCGGCGGCCACGCGGTCACCGAGATTGGCATGGGCGCGGGCGCGCAGCATCCAGGCGTCGGCCGATTCCGGTTCCAGCAGGAGCGCGGCGTCGAAATCCTCCAGCGCCTCCGCCGTCTCCTGCGCCTGGAGGTTGCGCTGGCCTCGGCGCAGCAGCAGCGCGGCGGCGGGGGAGACTGCTTGGCCCCAGAGGGCGCGGATGCGCGATTCGACGATCTGGCCGCCGCCCGGGTCCGGTGCGGTTCGCAGCGCCTCGAACAGCCGGTCCAACTCCGCCTGCCGCTGCGCCGCGGCGCCCTGGGGCGTGGCCTGGGCCTGCGAAGGTTCAGCGAAGGCGAGAAGCGCCAGCGGCAGGAGCAGGAGGCGCCGTGCCATCAATCGGCCCCCTTGCGCGCCGCGCGGATCCGGCCGATCGCCGCTGGTTCCGGCCCGCCCGCCATCCAATCCAGCAATTCGACCGTATGGATGGTGGGCATGGCGCCGCCGGAAAGCTGGGTCAGGCAGCCGATATTGCCGGCCGCGATCAGGTCCGCGCGGGTGCGGTCCAGATTGGCCAGCTTGCGGTCCCGCAACTGCCCGGCGATTTCCGGCTGCATCAGATTGTAGGTGCCGGCGCTGCCGCAGCAGATATGCCCCTCCGCCGGTTCCTTCACCGTGAAGCCGGCGCGCTTCAGCAGATCCTTCGGCGCGGCGGTGATCTTCTGGCCGTGCTGGAGCGAACAGGCGGCATGGTAGGCGACCGTCAGGCCCGGCTTTTCCCGGCTCGGCGCATAGTCGAATTTCACCAGCAGCTCGGAGATATCCATCGCCAGCTCCGAGACGCGGGCGGCGGCTTCGGCCTCCGGCTCCGTGCGGAACATGAAGCCGTAATCCTTCACCGTGGTACCGCAGCCGGAGGCGTTGATGACCACCGCATCCAGCCCCTCCCCTTCCAGTTCCGCCGTCCAGGCGGCGATATTGGCGCGGGCGAGGCGCATGGCCGGGTCGTGGTGGCCCATGTGATGGTCCAGCGCGCCGCAGCAGCCCTGGTCCTTCCGCACCACCACATCCAGCCCCATCCGGGTCAGCAACCGGATGGTGGCGTCGTTGATGGAGGGTGCGAGTACCCGCTGTGCGCAGCCGGTCAACAGCGCCACCCGGCCGCGGCGCGGCCCCTGGGCGCGATGCACGCCCGGCCGGTCCAGCGCGCTCGGCCCGGGCACATGGGCGGGCGCCAGCTTCAGCATGGCGCGCAGCCGCTGCGACGCCATGGAACGCCCCGGCACGAAGCGGGCGAAGTGGCGGCCCAGCGAGGCGCCGATCAGCGCCAGGCGGAACCGCCCGGGATAGGGCAGCAGCGCCGAGAGCAGCCTGCGCAGGGCGCGTTCGGCCGGCGGGCGCTGGTAGGTTTCCTCGATATGCCGCCGGGCATGATCCACCAGATGCATGTAGTGCACGCCGGAGGGGCAGGTGGTCATGCAGGACAGGCAGGACAGGCAGCGATCCACATGGCGGACCACTTCCTCCGTCGCCGGCCGGTCATTCTCCAACATGTCCTTGATGAGGTAGATGCGGCCGCGCGGGCTATCCAGCTCATCGCCCAGCAGCAAGAAGGTCGGGCAGGTGGCGGTGCAGAAGCCGCAATGGACGCAGGTGCGGAGGATACGGTTGCTTTCAGCCGTATCCGGGTCCTTGAGCTGCGCCTCGGTGAAGCTGGTCTGCATGTGGGTCCCCCGGCTGGCGTGAAGATTAAGGGTGCGCCGGGCCTCAGCGCCAGCTTGCCTCCGCGTCCAGAGGGTAGACCGGGCGCGGCAGGCCCTTGAAGTCGAAGCGGGACTGCACCGGGCTGACCAGGCCGGGCGCATCCACCTCCAGGATGCGATCGGGCGTCGCGTAGATGTCGAAGCCAGCGCGGAAATGGCCGCGCGACTTCACCACGATGGTCCGTGCCGCCGCCACCTCCACGCCGAGAATCTCCAGCATCGCCGGGTCCAGCAATTGCCGGCGCAGCGAACCCACGGCCAGCAACAGCCCGCTCCCCTCCAGCTCCAGCAGCGCCGCCGGGCCGATGGAAAAGGCGCGCCCGGCCAGCCCACCGCGGCGGCCGACGCCGGCGCCATCGGACAAGGCGCGGACATGCGCCATGGCGCGGAAGGTCTCGGCAAAGGGGCCGGGGGTGGCGTTGGCCACCGCCTCCATCCGCGCGCCGCGGCCGGCGGCGTGGGCGGCCTGGGCCAGGACAGGGTCCACCAGGATGCCGAAGACCACGCCCTTCGCACCGGATTCGTGCAGCGCCGCCAGCAGCGTCGTGGTGTTGCCGCCACCACCGCCGCCCGGATTATCCGCCACATCGGCCAGGATCAGACGTGGCGCGCCCATCTCCGCCCCCACCGCCACGGCCTGCGCCACCGCATCCGGTATGGGCGTGAGGGTGCGGGACAGCTTGGCGCGATTCTGCCAGATGTCGTTGGACAACCGCTCCACCAGATCCACCGCCGCGCCGACATGGCCAGGCCGGGCGGAGGCCCAGACGCAGAGGCCGCATTTGGCGATATCGGTATAGACGAAGCCGCCGGTGACGGAGACGCCGAGCAGGTTCGGGTCCTCCTCCCGCGCCAACACGCCTTGGCGGATCGCGTCCGCATAGGGGGAGGATTCCGCGGTCAACAAGGTAACGGTGGGGGGCGTCAGCGGCAGCCGGATGAAATGCGTCTCTGGCCGTTCCCCGGTTTCCAGGATGCGGCGCAGCGCAACGGCGGCCTCGGCGGCGCGATCACGCATGTCCACATGCGGATTGGTGCGATAGGCGATCAGAAGATCCGCCAATTCGATCTGGCGGTCGGAGACGTTGCAGTGGAGGTCCAGTGTGCCAACGATCGGCACATCCGGCCCCAGCACATCCCGCAGCAATTGCAGCACGGCGCCGTCCGTATCTTCCTCCTCCGCCGCGCGGCTGGCGCCATGGCTGGCGACATAGACGGCGTCGATCCGCCCGGCCTCGGCCAGGCGGGATTGGATGATCTGAAGGAATTCCGGGAAGATGCCGGGCGCCATGGTGCCACCGGGCGGGGCGGTGATGATGATCAGCGGCACCGGTTCCCAATCGCCGGTCGCATCCATCCGCGCATAGAAGCCAGGGATTTCGGCCGGCAGGCCGCTGACCTTGCTGCGCGCCTGGTGCGTGATGGACTCGCCCTCGGCCCAGGATTGCTGCTGGAAATCGCGCCGCGTGGTGGCGGGGGAGAAGGCGTTGACCTCCAGATGCAAGCCAAGGATGGCGATACGCGGAGCACTCACGGGCTGGACCTCATGCGACCGGGGTTGAACAGGCCCAAGGGGTCGAGCGCCGCCTGCACGCGGGCGGCGATGACGGCCAGCGCGGGGGCTTCGGGCGGAATGACGGGAACGGCAGCGCGCAGCGGGGCGGGGGCGCGGAACAGGGTGAAGCTGCCGCGCACCGCGGCGGCGGCGGCCATCACCGCCCCATGCGCCGCCTCGGTCGCGGGGCCGGCGACCCAGACCAGTCCGCCGCCCCAATCCAGCAGCAACCTGGCCCCGAAGGCGGCCTGCAACGCGGCGGCCAGGGCGGGGGCGGCGCTGGGGCGGATGGACAGGCGCCAGATGGCATCTTCCGCGTCGGCGCCGAGCGGTTCGGCATCGCGGATGCCACGCCAAAGCTCGGTCGAATCCGGGATCAGCGACACGTCGCCATAGGCCGCCAGATCCTCCCGCAGCCGCCCGCCGCGATAGACGACTGACTGGGCAAAATCTTCCAGCCGCAGCAGGGCGGTGGCGCCGTGCGGATCAAGCCGCAGCGCCGCGCCGGTCACACCGAAGGGGCTGGTGAGCCCGGCCGACAGCGCCTTCACCCCCGCGGCAATGTCCGGCACCGCGACGGCGAGGGTTGCGCTGGCCTCGGCGGCGGGCAGCACCTTCATCGTCACCTCGGTCAGCACGCCGAGCGTGCCGTGGCTGCCGGCCAGCAGCTTGCAGAGATCGAGCCCGGTGACGTTCTTCAGCACCCGGCCGCCACTGCGAACCACCTCCCCTGCCCCGTTGACGAAGCGGATGCCCAGCAGATGGTCGCGCACCGATCCCACCGTGATCCGGCGCGGGCCGGACAGGTTGGTGGCGACCAGCCCGCCGATGGTTGCGGGTTCAGCGACGCCGAAAAGGCCGCGCGTATAAGGCGGCTCCGGCGCCAGCATCTGGCCGCGTTCGGCCAGCGTCGCCTCGATCTCCGGCAGCGGGGTGCCGGCACGGGCGGACAGCACGAGTTCGGTGGGTTTGTAGAGGGTGATGCCCGTCAGGCCCCGCGTGGTCAGGCCGCGCGCCGCCTGCACCGGTCGCAGCAGGCCGCGCTTGCTGCCATTTCCCTCGATGGACAGCGGCTCCCGCGCCGCCATGGCGGCCTGGATGGCGGCGACAACGCCGGCCTCATCGGCTGGTGCAATCAAATCGCGCATGCGTGTTCGGTCAGCGGGAAGACCTTGTGCGGGTTCAGCAGCCAGGCCGGGTCGAAGGCGGTCTTGATGGCGCGCTGCTGGTCCAGCTCATGCGGGTGGAACTGCACATGCATCAGGTCGCGCTTTTCCACGCCGACGCCGTGTTCGCCGGTCAGGCAGCCGCCGACCTCGACGCACAGCTTCAGGATGTCGCCGCCGAAGGCCTCGGCCTTGTGGAAGCTGGCCGGGTCGTTGGCGTCGAACATGATGAGCGGGTGGAGGTTGCCGTCGCCCGCGTGGAACACATTCGCCACCTGCAGCCCGTACTGCACGCTCATCTCGCCGATGTGCTTCAGCACGAAGGGCAGTTCCCCGGTCGGGATGGTGCCGTCCATGCAGAGGTAATCCGGGGAGATGCGCCCCACCGCCCCGAAGGCACCCTTGCGGCCCTTCCAGATGGCGATGGATTCCTCGGCCGAGGTCGCGACCTTCAGGCTGATCGGGTCGAAGCGGTTGCAGATTTCCTTGATGCGGCCGAGCAGATCGTCCTGCTCCGCCACGCTGCCCTCCACCTCGATGATCAGCATCGCCTCCGCGTCCAGCGGGTAGCCGGCATGGGCGAAGGCCTCGCAGGCATGGATGCAGGGCTTGTCCATGAATTCCAGCGCGACGGGGATGATGCCGGAGCCGATGATGGCATCCACCGCCTGGCCTGCGATTTCCGTTTCCTTGAAGGCGGCGAGCATGGCGCGCGCGCCTTCCGGGCCGCGCAGGATGCGGACGGTGACCTCCGTGACGATGCCGAGCATGCCTTCGCTGCCCGTCATCAGGCCGAGCCAGTCATAGCCCGCGGTGTCCAGATGGTCGCCGCCGACTTCCACGATGTCGCCGGTCGGCGTGACCAGCTTCAGGCCGAGCAGGTTGTTCGCCGTCACGCCATACTTCAGGCAATGCGCGCCGCCGGAGTTCATGTTGACGTTGCCGCCGATCATGCAGGCCAATTGGCTGGAGGGGTCGGGCGCGTAGAAGAAGCCCTCATGCTCCACCGCCTTGGTGATGCCGAGGTTCGTCACGCCGGCTTCCACCACCGCCAGGCGGTCGTCGAAATCGATTTCCAGGATGCGGTTCATCCGCATCAGGCCGATCACCACCGCATCCTCCAGCGGCAGCGCGCCACCGGAGAGGCTGGTGCCGGCGCCGCGCGGGACCACGCGGATGCCCTGTTCGTGGCAGTAGCGCATCACTGCGGCCACCTGCTCCGTCGTGGCCGGCAGGACGACCGCCAGCGGCATCTGGCGGTAGGCGGTCAGGCCATCGGTTTCATAGGGCCGCATGCGGATCGGCTCATGGATCACCGCATCGGCGGGCAATAGCGCGTGGAGTTCGGCCACGATCGCATCGCGGCGGGCCAGGATCTCCGGCTTGGGCGGCGGCAGGGGGATCATGGGGCGCGCTTCCTTTGCTTGCCTTCAAGATGGCCCCGGCGCGCGAGGGCGGCAAGCGGATGGCCGCGCGTTACCGGAAGCGTTGCGCCACAAATGCGTCGAGCCGCGCCCGGGTTTCCCCGGGGCGCGGCTCGACAAATCCCGTACGGCCCCAAACAGGGGCCGCGGAATCAGCCCTGGCGGGCCTTCAGCCGGGGATTCTTCTTGTTCAGCACGTAGGTACGGCCACGGCGCCGCACCACAATGCAGTTCTTGTCCCGCGTCTTGGCGGTCTTGAGGCTATTGCGGATCTTCATGGTCATGGTCCTGCGAAGGCGGGCGAGATAGGCGGCGAGGCCGGGTGAGTCAACCTCAGTCCGCTGCCAGCTTCCCGGCGGCGCCTTCGGCGGCGATTATCCGCAGGAAGCCGTCGCGCGTCTGCGGCAGCTTGCGGCCCAGGATCTGTTCCGCCACCTGGGTCCGCAGCACCTGCGCGGTGCCGCCCGCGATGGCGAACATCCGCGCATCGCGCAGATAGCGCTCCATCGGGTTGTCCTTCGAATAGCCGGCGGCGCCCCAGACCTGCAGCGCGCTATTGGTTACGCGAATCGCCATCTCGCTCGCAAAGACCTTGGCCTGGGCGGCGGCCAGGCGATCGGGGAAGCCGGCTGGGCCGGCGCTGCGGGCGGCGCGGTGGACCAGGGCGCGGGCGGCCTCCACCTCGATCGACATGTCGGCCAGCATCCAGCCGAGGCCCTGGAATTCCGCGATCGGGCGGCCGAACTGGGTGCGGGCATTGGCGCGGCCCACGGCATGTTCATAGGCCCCGGCCGCCAGGCCGAGCGCCACCGTCGCGGCGCCGACACGCTGGCCGTTATAGGCATCGATCAGCCGCCCGAAGCCGCGCTGCCAGCCGCCCGGAGCGCGCAGCACCATATCATCGGCGACCTCGAGCTCGGAAAATTCCAGCTCCGCCTCCGGCATGCCGCACAGGCCGAGGGAGGGGATGCGGCGGGACACGACCAGCCCTTCCGGGCGCCCTGCCTCGTCCCTGACGACGAGGAAGCCGCCAATGCCCTTGAAGGCCCCATCCTCGATGACCCGGGCGAAGATCAGGTGAAGTCGGGAAACGCCGCCGCCGGTGATCCAGGTCTTGCGGCCATTGATCACCCAGCGATCGCCGCGCTTTTCCGCCGTGGTGGTCATTTCCGTCGCTGCCGAGCCGGCATCAGGCTCGGTGATGCAGATGGCGGGCTTGTCGCCAGCCAGCACTAGGCCGGCGGCCAGCTTCTTCTGGGCATCCGTGCCATAGGCCATGATGGCGCCGACCGCGCCCATATTGGCCTCCACCGCGATGCGGCCGCAGACGGCGCAGGCTTTCGAGAATTCCTCCACCACCAGCGCGGCATCCAGCACGGACCCGCCAGGGCCGCCCCATTCGCGCGGCACGGTCAGGCCGGTGAAGCCCGCTTCGGCCATCTTCCGCACCATCGGCCAGGGATACTGGCCGCTGCGGTCCGTCTCCGCCGCCTGGGCGGCGGCTTCCTGCGCCAGCTCGCGCGCGCGGTCGCGCAGCGCCACCTGGTCCCGGGTCAGCCCATCCATGCCAGTCATGTCGAAAGCCTTTCTTCAATGGCTGCCGCCGCCTGCCTGTCGAGGCCAAGCGCCTGCGCCAGTTCATCCAGCCAGGCGCGTTCCGGCGGCGAGATGTCCCCCATTGCCGCCACCGCACCGGCATAAAGCCGCGCCCGCATCATCGGGTCCGAGGCCTGCGCGGCCAGCGCCGCCGGGGTCAGCGGCTTGTCGAAATCGGTCAGGATGAAGTCCCGTTCCGTGACCGAAAGACCAGCGGAATCAAGCTGCTCCGCGATGCTGCGGCGTTCCTCGGCATCCACCGTGCCATCCGCCTTGGCGGCAGCGATCATGGCGCGAATCAGCAACAGGCCCTCCGCCTCCTCCATAAGGGGCATGTCGGGCGCTTCGGCTGGCAAGGTGTAGGGGCTGGGCGCAGGGGCTGGAGCGGCGGTCCATTCGGGCAGCCGCGCCGATCGGGCGGGCGCCTTGCCGGCCGGTGCAGTGCGGCCGCGCGGCGCCGGCGCCGGACCCTGGGAGGGGCGCGACATCGCCTCGATCGCCACGGTCGCCAGCCGCGCCAGGGTGCGCGCCAGCGCCGCATTGCCGCCGCCGCCGATCGGCGGGCCGGTGCGCCGGATGCGGCGGCGCGGCGGGCGGGCGGCGCCGCCCAGCAGCGCGCCCAGGACGCGGTTCCAGTCCATGCTTCAACTCCCCGGCCTCAGCATTAGGCCCGAAGCCGAGGCTTGCAAAGCGTCAGCGCCCGAGCAAACCGCGCAGCAGATCCGCCGGGTTCGGCCGCGCCTCGCCGCCCGCGGGGGCTGCCTGCGGCGCCGGTGCCGCCGGCGCGCCGGCCACGGTGGGTGCAGGCCCCGCCACGCCGCCACGCGCCGCGGCCAGCGCCGGCTCGCAACTGCCGTGCGCCGCCGGCTCTCCGCCGCGATTGGCCGCGCCGCCCAGCATATCCGCCAGCGCCTGCAAGGACCGGTCCGGCGTGTTCTGCTGCGAGAGGAAGGCGCCGAGGCCGGCCGCGGCGGCCGCCGCCGGTTCCACGCCAACCCGCGGCGCGTTCCAGCGGCCGCCGATATTGACCGGCGCGCGCAGCGCGATGCGGGCGGTGCGCAGATCCGTCAGCAGCCGCACCGCCAGCGTCTCCTCCCCCATGTCGATGACGCCGGAGCCGCCGAGCCGGCCGAGCGCGCCTTCCGCATACAGCGTCTCCAGCCGCAACTGCCCCTCGGCGGCGGGCGCGCGCAGGGCGAAGCAGCGCAGCGGAATATCGCCATCGCCGCCCGGAATCACCGCACCCAGCACCTGCTGTGGCAGGGCGCGCAACAGGCTGCGCGGCACCGCGCCATCCACGAGCGCAATGCCCAGATGCCCCGCCGCCGTCGCCGCCACCGCGCGCAGATCGGCGCCGCGGCCGGCGAGATCGGCATCGATCTGCGCCCGGCCTAGCAGCAGCGGGTCCCGCCCCGCCGCGCGCGACAGCGCCGCGAGATCGAGGCCCGGGGAGCGCGCCGCCACGCGCAGCCGGGGCGGGTCCTGCCGCGCATCCGCCTGCAGTTCCAGAGTCAGCGGCCCGGCCGGGGTTTCGACGGAGACAGGCGCCAGCCGCGCATTGCCGCCGGCAAGCGCCAGCCGCGCCGAAACCTGGCGCCAGGCCTGGCCGCCATAGGTGACGCTGGGCGCGGAGAGGCGCAGATCGGCATCGAAGCCGCGCAGCATCGCTACGGGCAGCGGCGTTGCCGGGATCACCCGGTTGTCGGCGGCCGCAGGGGCCGCGGCCGGTGCGGCGGGCGCAGCCGGCGCGGCGGAAGGCACGGCGGAAGGCGCCGCGGCCGGGCGCGTGGCGGCGAGCAGCGCATCCAGGTCCAATCGCGGGAAGGCCAGCGTGCCGCTGAGCGCGGTCCGCGCGCCGGCGGCCAGCGCCAGGTCGCCGCGGACTTCCGCGGCCGGGACCGCGGCGTTCAGCCCGGTAATGCGGACACCACCTGCCATGCCCGGCCCCGGCATCGCGACCTGCCCGGAAAAGCGACCCTCCCCGCGCAGCCCGAAGGGCGCGAGGTCCGCGGCCTGCGCCGTGATGGCCAGGGCGATGCCGCGCAGCTCGCGCGGCTGCGCGATGCGGCCCGCCGCGGTGGCGGTGATGCCGGCACCCTCCGCCCGCAGATCCAGCGGCAGCGGGCCGCTGGCGCCGGCCAGCAGCAGCGCGGGCGTGCCGGCGGTGCCGGAAAGCCGCAGCGCCTGGCCGTCCAGCACCACTTCCCCCGCCAGGGTGATCGGCGCCTCCAGCCCCGGCGCCGCCAATTCGGCGCGGCGCAGGACCAGGCCCGGACGCAGCGTGGCGAGGTCCGACTCGCCCACCGCCAGCTTCAGGTCGCGAATTTCGGAGACCGCGCCGCCGGTGCCGGATGCGGCGGCGGAAGCGACCACGGCGCGCAGCGGCGGCAGCGTGGCGCCCTGCACCAAGGCGGACAGGCGCGACAGGTCGGGCACCTGCGCCTCCGCCGTGCCGGTCCAGGCCTGGCCGGTGAGGGTGCCAGCCACCCGCGCCTCGGCGCCGGCGATGCCGAGCGTCGCCGTCACCGGCCAGGGTTCCGCGCCACCAAAGGAAGCAAGGCCGCCGGTTTCCGCGCGCACCGCCACGGCCTGGCCGCGCAGCACCACCTCACCCTCCGCCGTCATGCCGCCGCCGAGCGGGGCGGTGGCATCGAGCTGGGTGATCTCGGCCGTCTCGGCCATGCCGCTGCGGGCATCGCGCCAGCCGATACGGCCGCGCTCCAGGCGCAGCGCGTCGATACCGAGTGCCAGTGCCTCCCGCACCGCTTCCTCCGGCGCGGGGGCGGCGGGGGTGGCTGCGCTCGGGGTGCGGGTGAACTGCCAGTTGCCGCGGCCCTGGGCGTCCACCTCCAGCAGCAGATCGGGGTCCTCCAGCTCGATGCGGGAGATGCGGATTTCGCGGGAAAGCAGCGGCAGCAGCGCGGCCTGCACCTGCACGCGGCTGGCCGTCAGCATGTTCGGGCGGCTGGCACCCTCGGCGTTGGCGAGGGCGACGTCGCGCAATTCGACGGTCGGCACCAGGGAGATGGCGAGGCGCATCTCCCCCACCGTGAAGGTCCGGCCGGTGGCGCGCTCAACCGCGGCCACCAGGCGGGGGCGCAGCGCTTCGGCATCCAACAGAAGCAGCGCGGCGCCGAATGCGAGGGCTGGCAGGCCGATGACCAAAGCCAGAAGAATCCAGGGCCAGCGGCGCCGGCGACGGGGGGGCAGGGAAGTGCTCATGCCCTACCCTACCATCCAACCCTCAGTGAGAGGCAGCGCCGGTCTTCAACTCACCCGGCGCGGTTTTGGCGTGCGGGGAACCTCGAAGCCGAAGAAGGCAAAGGTTTCCTTCATGTGCTGCGGCAAGGGGGCGGCAACTTCCAGGAAACCGCCGGTCGGGTGCGGCAGGCGCAGCGCGCGGGCGTGCAGATGAAGCTGCTCCGGCAGCCCCTCCATATGCGCGGCCTGGCCGCCATACTTGCCATCGGCCAGGATCGGGCAGCCCAAGGCCTCCGCGGCATGGACGCGAAGCTGATGGGTGCGGCCGGTCAGCGGCTTCATCTCGATCCAGGCAGCCTTGCGGCGCACGGCATCCAGCGTGCGGAAATCCGTGATGGCGTGCACGCCATCCTCGCCCTGTTCGGCCGGCGCGGTGCGTTCGCCCCGCGGGCCGCCCTGGCGGATCAGGGCCATGTTGATGCGGCCGGCGGGCGGGCTGGGCTCGCCGAGGACCACGGCCCAATAGGTTTTCTCCACATCGCGGGACCGGAAGGCGGCGGCGAGCTTGGAGGCCGCGCCCACGGTGCGCGCCAGCACCAGCACGCCGGAGGTGTCGCGGTCCAGGCGATGCACCAGGCGGGGGCGTTCGGCGGCACCCAGTTGCAGCGCATCCAGCATGCCATCCAGGTGCTTGGTGATGCCGGGGCCGCCCTGCACGGGCAGGCCATGCGGCTTGTCCAGCACCAGCAGTTCCGCATCCTTGTGGATGATCATGCGCAGCAGCGCCTTGGCATCCCGCTCATCCACCGGCTTCGGCGTGCGCGGCAGCGCGGCGTTCGGGTTCTCGGTGAAGGGCGGGATGCGGATTTCCTGGCCGGCTTCGAGCCGGGTGTTGGCCTCCGCCCGCTTGCCGTCGACGCGGATCTGGCCGGTCCGCAGCATCTTCTGCACGGCACCCTGGGTGAGCGCCGGCACATGGCGCTTCAGCCAGCGGTCCAGACGGGTGTCGCCCTCATCGGCGGCGACTTTTTTCAACTGCACGGTCATGGCACGGGCCATAGCACGGGATGGACAGGCGCGCAGGCGCTGGATAAAGGTCATTCAACTGACCTAAGCGGGGGAACAATGGGCGAGAGCCTGGATGCGCTGGATGAGGTCGCTTTCCGCGCGCACGTCCGCGGCTGGATCGAAGCCAACTGCCCGCCCGAGCTGCGTCACCCGCAGCGCCGCCTGCACTGGCGGGACAACAAGCCCTGGTACCTGAAGCTGTCCGAGCAAGGCTGGCTCGCCCCAGCCTGGCCGGTCGAGCATGGCGGCATGGGCCTGGACGCCGCGAAGCAGCTCATCCTGATCGAGGAGCTGGAGCGTCACGGCGCGCCGCGGATCAGCGACATGGGCGTGCTGATGCTGGGGCCACTGCTGATCAAGCATGGCTCGGACGCTCAAAAAGCGCATTTCCTGCCACGCATCCTCTCCGGCGAGGATATCTGGGCGCAGGGCTATTCCGAGCCCAATGCCGGGTCGGACCTGGCCGCGCTGCGGTTGGAGGCGCTGGATCAGGGCGACCATTGGGTGCTGAACGGCCAGAAGACCTGGATCACCTTCGCCAACGACGCCAACTGGATTTTTGTGCTCGCCCGCACCGACAAGGCGGCGAAGAAGCAGGAGGGAATCAGCTTCCTGCTGCTGCCGATGGATAGCCCGGGCATCAGCGTGCGGCCGATCCTGAACCTCGACCTGCATGACGAGTTCTGCGAGGTCTTCTTCGACGCTGTCCGCGTGCCGAAGGACATGCTGGTTGGGGAGGTCAACAAGGGCTGGACCTACGCCAAGGCGCTGCTGGGCTTCGAGCGCATCGCCATCGGGTCGCCGCGCCTGTCCGCCAATGCCCTCGCCGCATTGAAACGCCTGGCAGAGGCGATGGGGCGGGCGGAGGACCCGGCCTTCCTCGACCAATATGCGCGGTTCCGGCTGGATCTGGCGGATTTGAAGGCGCTGTACGAGCGGTTCCTGGCGGCGCTGAAGCGAGGGGAGACGCTGGGGGCAGAGGTTTCAATCCTGAAGATTGTGGCCTCCGAGCTGTTCCAGCGCATCACCGACGCGCAGTTGGAAATGGCGGGCGAACATGCCGGGCTGCTGCACCCGATGCCCGGCCCGGCGCTGCATCCGGCGGGGCAGTTCCTGCTGGCGCGGCCGTCCACGATCTTCGGCGGCTCCTCCGAAATCCTGCGCAACGTGTTGTCCCGTGCATTGCTGGAGTTGCCCGCATGAGTGCCCTGCCAAAGATCCGCGTGCTGGATATGACGCGCGTCTTCGCCGGTCCCTGGGCGGCGCAGATGCTCGGCGATTTCGGCGCGGAGGTGGTGAAAATCGAGCAGCCGGGCGGTGGCGACGATGTGCGGCGCATGGGGTTTCGCAGGACCGGCGCGGATGGCAAGCCGGTGGGCGAAACGTCATCCTTCCTGTCGATGAACCGCAACAAGCGATCCATCGCGCTGGATATCGCCAAGCCGGAGGGCGCGGCGCTGCTGCGCGCCATGGCGGCGAAGGCCGATGTCTTCATCGAGAACTTCAAGACCGGGGGCCTGCGCAAATACGGGCTGGATTACGCCACGCTGGCGGAGGTCAATCCGAAGCTGGTCTATTGCTCCATCACGGGTTTCGGCCAATCCGGCCCCTATGCGGCGCTGCCGGGCTACGACCCGATTTTCCAGGCAATGTCGGGGCTGATGAGCGTGACCGGCGTGGCCGATGGCGAACCCGGCGCGGGGCCGGCCGTGGTCGGCTACAGCGTGTCGGACATCAATGCGGGGATGTATGCGACCGTCGCCATCCTCGCCGCGCTGCACCACCGGGATACGGTGAGCGGCACCGGCCAGCATATCGATCTGGCGCTGCTGGATGCGCAGGTGGCGGCGCATTCGCATATCGCGATGAACCACCTGGTCTCCGGCCGGATGCCGGTGCGGGCGGGCACGGCGTCTCAAATCAACACGCCCTGGCAGGCGTTTTCCACCGCCGACCGGCCGTTGATGGTGGCGGTGGGGAATGACCGGCAGTTTTCTCAACTCTGCCAGGTGCTGGACGTGCCGGCTGATCCCCGCTTCGCCACCAATCCGCAGCGCATGGCGCATCGCGATGTGCTGCTGCCGTTGTTGCAGGAGGCGTTCCTGACGCGGCGGGCGCAGGACTGGATGGACGCGTTGAACGCAGTCGGCGTGTCCTCCGGCCCGATCAACGACTTCGCGGCCGTGGCCGAGGACCCGCAGATCCGGCATCGGGAGGTGTTTGCCGCAACGCCGGATGGCGCGCCGACCATCGCCAATCCGGTGCGCTTCTCCGACACGCCGGTGGCCTATACGCGTGCGCCGCCGACGCTCGGGCAGCATACGGCGGAGGTGCTGGGCGAATGGCTCGGCACGGATGCCGCGGAGGCCGAAAGACTGGCCCAGGCGGGCATCGTCGCATGAGCATGGTCGAGATGATCCGCGACAGCGCCGGCGCCGTGGCCCCGCGCGGCGGCGCCCTCACCCGCATCCGCGCGCTGCGCTTCACGCGGCCGGGCTTCGACGCCGCCATGTGGCGGCAGATGGCGGAGATGGGCTGGGTCGGGCTGCGCGTGGCGGAGGACCAGGGCGGCACCGGCCTCGGCATGGCGGAGTATTGCGCGCTGGCGGAGGAACTCGGCCGCGGCCTGGTGCCGGAACCGCTGGTGCAGGGCGCGCTCTCCGCCGCGCTGCTGGCGGGGTGTGGCGACGACGCGGGGCTGGCCGCGCTGCTGGCCGGCGAGGCGCTTCCGCTGGTCGCCTGGCAGGAACGCGCCGACACGCTGGAGGCGCCCGGCACGGCGGGGGCCGTGCGGCTGTTCGTGCCGATGGCGGCGGGCGCCACGCACTTCCTGCTCCCGGTGCGCGAGGATGGCGCGCTGGCGTTGCATGCGGCGGAGGCCGTGCCCGAGTTCGTCGAGACGCAGGATGGCGGCCACTACGGCACGGTCACCGCGCGCGGCGCGCGGATCGGCGCGCTGCCGACCGACGCGCTGGAACAGGCGCTGGACGAAGCCGCGCTGGCGACTGCGGCGATGCTGCTGGGCGTCATGGAGCGCAGCTTCGCCATGACGCTGGACTACCTCCGCACCCGCCAGCAATTCGGCAAGCCGATCGGCAGTTTTCAGGCACTGCAGCACCGCGCGGTGGACCTCAAGATCCAGGTGACGCTGACCCGCGCGAGCGTGGAGGCCGCGGCGGCGACGCTCGATGCCGGCGCGGCGCCCGCCGCACGGCGCGCCGCCGTCTCCCGCGCCAAGGTGCGGGCGGCGGAGGCGGCGATGCTGGTGACGCGGGAGGCGGTGCAGTTGCATGGCGCCATCGGCTACACCGACGAATACGATGTCGGCCTGTATCTGCGGAAGGCGATGGTGCTGGCGAACCAGTTCGGCAGCGCGGCACTGCACCGGCGCCGCTTCATGGCGAATGCGGTGGATGCGGATGACTGAGCTACCGGCGGAACAAGCCGTAGGTCAGCGCGAAGGCGGCGAGGCCCAGCACCAGTGACGCCGCGACATACGCCGCGGCGATCCATGGGTTGCGCTCGAACAGAAAGCCCGTCTCCAGGCTGAATGCGGAGAAGGTGGTGAATCCGCCGAGCAGGCCGGTGACCAGCAGCAGCCGCATCTCCCCCTGCACGCCGAGCGCGGCGGCCAAGCCGATGGCGGCGCTGCCGAGGACGTTCACCGCCAGCGTGCCCCAGGGGAAGGTGACGCCGAACTGGGCGACCGTGAGAAGCGCGATGGCGTAGCGCAGCACCGAGCCGATGGCGCCGCCAAGGGCGACGAGGAGGATGTTGGTCAAAGGCGGTCCCGCCCGCCCGGGGGGCGGTGATGCGGCGCCTGGGCTGGTGAAGCCCCCCTCACCCAACCCTCTCCCCCCGTTGGTTTGCTTTGATCATCGCTTGCGCTTCCTGGCGCGAAGTGAATCCCATTCCTTCATCCGCGCCGCCACCGCCGCCTCCGCGCCGCGATCGGTTGGGCTGTAGAAGCGCTGCTTCTGCATCCCCGGCGGCCAGTAGTCGGCGCCCGAGAAACCTTCCTCCGCGTCGTGGTCGTATTCGTAGCCCTCGCCGTAGCCGAGTTCCTTCATCAGCTTCGTCGGCGCGTTGAGGATGTTGGGTGGCGGCATCAGGCTGCCGGTCTGCTTCGCCGCGCGCATCGCAGCGCCGAAGCCCGCATACAGCGCGTTGGATTTCGGCGCGGTGCCGAGGTGAACCACGACCTGTGCCAGCGCCAATTCTCCCTCCGGCGAGCCCAGCCGTTCATAGGCCTCCCACCCCGCCAGTGCGATCTGCAAGGCCCGGGGATCGGCCATGCCGACATCCTCGGAAGCGAAGCGCAGCAGGCGGCGGGCGATGAAGCGTGGGTCCTCGCCGCCCGTGAGCATGCGTGCGAACCAGTAGAGCGCCGCATCCGGATCCGATCCGCGCAGCGATTTGTGCAGCGCGGAGATGAGGTTGTAGTGCTCCTCCCGGTCCTTGTCGTACAGCGCCGCCCGTTTCGCCAGCAGTGCCGCCAGGCCGGCGGGATCCAGCAGGTCGCCGCCCGGCGGCAGGGCCAACAACTGCTCCACCATGTTCAGCAGGTAGCGGCCATCGCCATCGGCCATGCCGGCCAGCGCCGCGCGGCCGTCGGGCATCAGTGGCAAGGGGCGGGCTTCCTCGGCCTCGGCGCGGGCCATCAGATGGTCCAGCGCCACCTCATCCAGCCGCTTCAGCACCAGCACCTGGCAGCGCGACAGCAGCGCGCCGTTCAGGGCGAAGGAGGGGTTTTCGGTGGTGGCGCCGACCAGCGTCACGGTGCCGTCCTCGACCACCGGCAGGAAACCATCCTGCTGCGCGCGGTTGAAGCGGTGGATCTCATCCACGAACAGCAGCGTGCCGCGGCCGTTGCGGCGGCGCATGCGGGCTTCGTCGAAGGCCCGCTTGAGGTCCGCGACACCCGAGAACACCGCCGACAGCGCGACGAAGGACAGCCCCGCCGCCTCCGCCAGCAGCCGCGCGATGGTGGTCTTGCCCACCCCCGGCGGCCCCCACAGGATGATGGAGGACAGACTGCCGCGCGCCAGCATGCCGGTCACGGAGCCTTCTGGCCCCACCAGGTGATCCTGGCCGACCACCTCCTTCAGCCGTCGCGGACGCAGGCGATCGGCCAGGGGGCGCGGGCCGGGGGGTGGCGCCGGCGCCTCGGAGTCGGGAAGGCTGCCGAACAGGTCGGGCGGTACGGTCATGGCGCGCAGTCTAGCCCGAAGCGGGGTGGCGGGAACGGGGCGGGCACGGCATGTTGCGCCCAAACCAATCGGAGGTTCCGCCATGACCATTCTCAGCCGCCGCAGCCTGGCCGCCGGCCTGCTCGCCGCCCCCTTCCTGGGCCGCGCTGCCGCCGCGCAGGGCAGCGCGCCATGGGCGCCGAGCCGGCCGATCCGCCTCATCGCCCCCTACCCGCCCGGTGGCGGCGTGGACACCACCTCTCGCCTTCTGGCCGTGCCGATGGGCAGCTTCCTCGGCCAGCCGGTAATCGTGGAGAACCGCGCCGGAGCCGGCGGGTCCATCGCCGCGGCGGATCTGGCGCGCAGCGCGCCGGATGGCCAGACCATCATGATCGATGCGCTGGCGCATACGGTGAACCCGTCCCTGCTGCGCGGCCTGTCCTTCGACTACGCCACCGCCTTCACGCCGATCAGCCAGGTGGTGGTGCTGCCGCAGATCCTGGCGGTGAACCGGGACATTCCCGTCAGCACGCTGCCGGAATTCGTGGAATGGGCGAAGGCGCGGCAGGGCACCCTCTCCTACGGCTCCTCCGGCAATGCCACCGCGGCGCATCTGGCCGCCGCGCTGTTCCTGAACCGGGCGGGGCTGGACATCCAGCATGTGCCCTATCGCGGCGGCACGCCGGCGCTGCAGGATTTGCTGGGCGGGTCCATCACCTTCGTCTTCGGGACGGTGTCCTCCTCCCTCCAGCTTGCGCGCGACGGGCGCCTGAAGCCGCTGGCGGTCAGCACCGCGCAGCGCATCGCGGCGCTGCCCGACGTGCCGACGGTGGCCGAGCAGGGCTTCCCCGGCTACGAGCTGAATGAGTGGAACGGCCTGTATGCCCCCGCCGGCCTGCCGCCCGCCGCGACGCAGCGGCTGTATGAGGCGGCGAAGCACGCGCTGGAGGATACGACCGTGCGCGCGCGGCTGGACACGCTGGGCGCGCTGCCGCTCGGCACCACACCAGCCGATTTCGCCCGCTATGTGGCGCAGCAGCGGGAGATCATGGGCCAGCTCGTCCGCGACGCGAAGATCGAGGTGGGTTGACCACCCCGCCACCCCATCCATCTGAGCCGCCGACCACAACCGGAGACGCCCCGATGCTGCCCCACACCGCCCTGTCCCGCCGCGCCCTGCTCGCCGCCGCGCCCGCGCTGGCCCTGACCGCGCCGGCCCTGGCGCAATCCGCCTGGCCGAGCCGTTCGATCCGCCTTGTCGTGCCGTTTTCCGCAGGCGGCGCGGCGGACAGCGCGGCGCGGGTCATCACGCCGCATATGGGCCAGCGCCTCGGCCAGAACTTCGTGGTGGAGAACCGCACCGGCGCCAGCGGCAGCCTCGGTGGGAACGAAATCGCCCGCGCCACCGACGGGCACAGCTTCCTGTGGGATGCCTCCTCCCACCTCGTGAACCCGGCGCTGCTGCCGCGCCTGCCCTTCGACTACGCCACCGCCTTCACGCCGATCAGCCTGGTCGTCGCCTTCCCCTCCGCCATTGCGGTGAAGAACGACTTTCCGGCGACCACGCTGGCGGAATTCGTCGCGGCGGCTAAGGCGCGGCCGGGCGTGATCACGGTCGGCACCCAGGGCAACGCCACCGCCGGCCATCTCGGTCTGGTGGCCTTCGCCCGGCGTGCGGGCATCGAGGTGATCCACGTGCCGTACCGCGGCGGCGCGGCCGCGGCGCAGGACCTGGCCGCCGGCGCCATCGACGCTGTCTTCACCACGCTGGTCTCGGCCGGGCCGGTGGTGGAGGGCAACCGCGCGCGCTTCCTGGCGGTGGGGACGACGGTGCGGGTGGAAAGCCGTCCGAATGTACCGACCATTTCGGAAAGCGGCTTCGAGGGCTTCGAGTCCAATGAATGGGCCGGGCTGTTCGGCCCTGCCAGCACGCCGCCCGAGGTGGTGCAGGCGCTGTCCGATGCACTGGTCGAAGCAGTGGCGGTGCCCACCATCCGTCAGCGCCTGATCCAGATCGGCTGCGTACCACTGGCCACCCGCCCGGCCGACTTCGCCCGTTTCGTCACCGAGGGCCGTGCCGCAATGGCCACCCTGGTGCGGGACGCGAATATCCGCGCGGAGTGAGCCACACCGCCAACCGCAACCTGGCCGGCATCCTGCTGATGTCGGTCGCGGTGCTCGGCTTCTCGTTGAACGACGTGCTGGGCAAATGGCTGGTTGCCACCTATGCGGTGGCACAGGTGCTGGTGCTGCGCAGCATCGCAGCGCTGCTGGTGCTGGCGCCACTGATCGCGCGGGAGGGAGCGATACCCCTGCTGCGCCAGCCCCGCCCCCGCTTGCAGATGGTGCGAGTGGCCTGCGGCACGCTGGAGGTGACGGCCTTCTACTGGGCCGTTTCCATGATGCCGCTGGCCGACACCATGGCCTTCTGGATGGCCACGCCGATCTTCGTGGCGATCGGCGCCGCCCTGCTGCTGGGCGAACGCCTGGAGCGGAAGCGCTTCGCCGCCGTGGTGCTCGGCTTTGTCGGCGTGGTGGTGGCGCTGGGCGCGGGGCTGGATAATGGCCTGTTGCCGACGTTGGTCGCTATCGGCGGCACCGTGCTCTATTCCGGCTATCTGCTGGCGACGCGGGAGCTGCGCGGCACCTCCGCCACCGTGCTGGCCACCTACCAGATGGGTGCGGCGCTGATGCTCGGCCTGGTGCTGGCACCGTTCGGCTGGGTGCCGGTGACTTGGCTGGATGCCGGGCTGCTGATGCTGCTGGGGGTCGTTGGAGTGGCGGCGCATCTGGCCGTCACACGATCCCTCGCCCTGGCCCCGGCCCCGGTGGTGGTGCCGTGGCAATACGCCATGATCCTCTGGGCCATCCTGCTCGGCTGGCTGGTCTTCGATGAGGTGCCGGAGCCGGCCATGCTGGCGGGCGTTGCCATCATCATCGGCGCCGGCTTCTGGCTGACGCGTCTGGAATTGAAGGCCGCGCGCCGGACATGAAAAAGGGCGCCTCGCGGCGCCCTGTCTCGTAGTGCGGTGGAAGGAGGAGGCTTTACGCCTCGTCCGCCTCGCTCGGCACCGTCTCAGGACGCGGGCCGCTGTCGAGGCCCTTGGCCGCGACATCACGCTCGATCAGCTCGATCACCGCCATGTCGGCCGCATCGCCGTAGCGAACGCCGGCCTTCAGCACGCGGGTGTAGCCGCCGGCGCGGGCCTTGTAGCGGTCCGCGATGGTTGAGAACAGCTTGTCCACCACCTTCGGGTCCCGGATCTGTGCATAGGCCTGACGGCGCGCATGCAGGTCGCCGCGCTTGCCGAGCGTGATAATGCGCTCGACATAGGGGCGCAGCTCCTTCGCCTTCGGCAGAGTGGTGGAAATCTGCTCGTGCTTCAGCAGGGCGGTCGCCATGCTGCGGAGCATCGCGAGCCGATGGCTGGTGGTAACGCCGAGCTTACGGCCGGATACGCCGTGACGCATGGTCCTGTTTCCTTAGAGAACCTGAACCCCCGCCTCGGCGGGGGCCCAGTGTATTTGTGCAGCGCAGTTTCACACTCATAGTCGGGGAGCGTGACTGCCCCTCCGCCCGCCCGAATTCGCCCTCAGAAGGGCTCTTCGAGCTTCTTCGCCAGGTCTTCGATGTTCTCCGGCGGCCAGCCCGGCACAGTGATGCCGAGGCCGAGGCCCATGGAGGCGAGGACTTCCTTGATCTCGTTCAGCGACTTGCGGCCGAAATTCGGCGTGCGGAGCATTTCCTGCTCGGTCTTCTGAACCAGGTCGCCGATGTAGACGATGTTATCGTTTTTCAAGCAGTTCGCCGAGCGGACCGAGAGTTCGAGCTCGTCGACCTTACGCAGAAGGTTGCGGTTGAAGGGCAGATCGTCGCGGATCTCCTCGACCACACGCTGGCGCGGCTCCTCGAAGTTGATGAAGAGCTGCAGCTGCTCCTGCAGGATGCGGGCGGCGATGCCCACCGCATCCTCAGGCGTCACGGTGCCATCGGTCTCAACCGTCAGAACCAGCTTGTCGTAGTCGGTCTTCTGGCCGACGCGGGTCGGCTGGACCTGGTAGGCCACGCGGCGCACCGGGGAGTAGATGGCATCGATCGGGATCAGGCCGATCGGCGCATCCTCGGGGCGGTTCTCGCTGGCCGGGACGTAGCCCTTGCCGGTGTCGACCGTCAGCTCCATGGACAGCTTGGCGCCGTCATCGAGCGAGCAGATCACCAGGTCGGGGTTCGAGATCTCGATGTCGCCACTGGTCTGGATCTGGCCGGCGGTCACCTCGCCCGGACCCGTTGCCGTCAGCTGCAGGCGCTTCGGGCCATCGCCCTGCATTCGCACGGCGAGCTGCTTCACGTTCAGGACGATGTCCGTCACGTCTTCCCGCACGCCCTGAAGGCTGCTGAATTCATGCAGCGCGCCGTCAATGCGGACCGCCGTCACGGCGGCGCCCTGGAGCGAGGACAGCAGGATGCGGCGCAGAGCATTGCCAAGCGTCATGCCGAAGCCGCGCTCCAGCGGCTCCGCCACCAAGGTAGCCAGCCGAGTCGGGTCAGCGCCGAGCTCGACGTCCTTCTTGGTCTCGATCAGCGAACGCCAATTCTTCTCGATCACGGTCTATTCCCCTGCCCAACCCCGGTCCGCAACGCGCGCCAAATCAGACGCGGCGCCGCTTGCGCGGGCGGCAGCCATTATGCGGGATGGGCGTCACGTCACGAATGGCGGTGACGTAGAACCCAACAGCCTGCAACGCGCGCAGCGCGGACTCACGGCCCGAACCCGGACCGGAAACCTGGATCTCCAGGGTCTCCATGCCGTGCTCACGCGCCTTCTTGCCAGCATCCTCGGCGGCAACCTGGGCGGCGTAGGGCGTGCTCTTGCGGCTGCCCTTGAAGCCCTGGCTACCGGCCGACGACCAGGCGATGGCATTGCCCTGCGCGTCGGTGATGGTCACCACGGTGTTGTTGAAGGAGGCGAGGACGTGCGCCACGCCGGAAGAAATGTTCTTCCGTTCCTTCTTGCGGGGGCGGCTGCCGGCGCGGGGTTCGCGAGCCATCTTACTTCGTCACCTTCTTCTTGCCGGCGATCGCCACCGCCTTGCCCTTGCGGGTACGCGCATTGGTATGCGTGCGCTGGCCACGGACCGGCAGGCCCTTGCGGTGACGCAGGCCGCGGTAGCAGGCCATGTCCATCAGCCGCTTCTTGTTCATCGCCTCTTCACGCCGCAGGTCACCCTCGACGCGGTATTCCCGGTCGATCAGCTCACGGACGCGGAGGATCTCATCATCGGTCATCTGGTTCACGCGGCGATCCTCGGGGATGCCGAGCTGCTCGCAGATCACCTTCGCGTTCTGCGGACCGATGCCATAGATGTAGCGAAGCGAGATGAGCACCCGCTTGTTGGTTGGGATGTTCACGCCGGCGATACGCGCCACGGTGCCTCTCTCCTCGTCGGGCCTATGGCCCGCTCCAAAAACTGGGCCTGCGGCCCGACAAATAACCAGGCCCGCAGGGGCCCCGCCGACCCCAGACCCGATCCGCGAATCTCGCTGACCGGCCCGAATCAGGCATGAAACGGCGAAGAGCGGCCGAAGGAACCTTCGGACCGCAGGGGCCGGGTGCTACACCGACCCCGCCGGGGGAGTCAAGTCATACGGCCTTGCGGTCGAGGAGCGCGGCCAATTGCCGGGTCACCTCGTCCATCTCGGCCATGCCATCAACCTGCTGCAGCTTACCCTGTGCGGCGTAATGCGGCAGCAGCGGCGCGGTCTGGCGGTGATAGGCATCGAGTCGCGCCGCTACCGTCTCCGCCCTGTCATCGGCGCGCCGGACGAAATCCGTGCTGCCACAGACATCGCATACACCGGCCACCTTCGGCGCCTTGAACCGGTCGTGGAAGCCCTCGCCGCATTTGGCGCAGGTTAAGCGGCCGGCGATCCGGTCGACCAGCGCGGCATCGTCCACCTTCAATTCGATCACCTGGTCCAACGGCAGGGCCTGGTCGGCCAGCATGCCGTCCAGCGCCTGTGCCTGCGGGACGGTGCGCGGAAAGCCATCCAGTATAAAGCCGCGAGCCACATCAGGCGCCTTCACCCGGGCCGACAGCATCCCGATCAGGATGCTGTCCGGCACGAGTTCCCCGCGCTCCATGATGGCCTTGGCCTCCCGGCCGATCGCCGAGCCAGATTTCACCTCAGACCGCAGCATGTCACCAGTCGCGATCTGGACGACGCCGTAGCGCTCCTCCAGCCGCTTGGCCTGGGTGCCTTTGCCGGCGCCCGGAGGCCCCAGCAGAATCAACCTCATCGCCCACGTCCCCCCGGCTGCGTGCCACGGCCACCGAGCCGAGCCTTCTTGATGAGCCCCTCATACTGATGGGCGAACAGATGGGACTGCACCTGCGCAACCGTATCCATGGTCACGGAGACAATGATGAGCAGCGAGGTACCCCCGAAGTAGAAGGGCACGCCGTAATTCGAGATCAGAATCTCCGGCAGGATACAGACCACGGACAGATAGATGGCGCCCACCGCGGTCAGCCTGGTCAGCACGCGGTCGAAATATTGCGCCGTCGGTAGGCCAGGCCGAATACCGGGCACGAAGCCACCGTACTTGCGCAGATTATCCGCCGTATCCTGCGGGTTGAACACCACGGCCGTGTAGAAGAAGGCGAAGAACACGATCAGGGTCAGGTACAGCGCCATGTAAAGCGGCTGCCCATGCGCCAGCAGATTGGCGGCATCGGTGACCCAGGACTGCTCCGTCTGATCCGTGCGGAACGCCGCGAAGGTAGCTGGCAGCAACAGCAGGGAGGAGGCGAAGATCGGCGGCATGACACCGGCGGTGTTCAGCTTCAGAGGCAGGTGGGTGTTCTCACCGCCGAACATCCGGTTGCCGACCTGGCGCTTCGGATACTGCACCGGAATGCGCCGCTGCGCCCGCTCCACGAAGACCACAAGGGCGATCACCAATAGCGCGATCACCAGGAAGGCCATGATGAAGAAGGTGGACAGCGCACCCGTCCGGCCCAGCTCCAGCGTGCTGGCAAGCGCCGAGGGCAGGTTCGCCACGATGCCGGCGAAGATGATCAGGCTGATGCCGTTGCCGATACCACGCGCCGTGATCTGCTCACCCAGCCACATCAGGAACATGGTGCCGCCGACGAGCGTGATGACGCAGGAGATACGGAAGAACCAGCCCGGATCAAGCACGGCCGCCCCGAAGCTGCCGCGCAGGCTCTCGAGCCCGATGGCAATGCCGTAGGCCTGGAAGATCGCGATGAACAGGCAAAGGTAGCGCGTGTACTGGTTGAGCTTCTTCCGCCCCGACTCGCCTTCCTTCTTTAAGGCTTCCCAGGAGGGAATGGCGGCCGTCATGAGCTGCACGATGATGCTGGCGGAAATATAGGGCATGATGTTGAGCGCGAAGATCGTCATGCGCCCCAGCGAGCCGCCGGTGAACATGTCGAACATGCCCATGATGCCGCCGCCCATCTGCTGAAGCAGTTCGGCCATGACGCTGGCATCAACGCCCGGCACCGGGACGTAGGAGCCGATCCGGTACACGATCAGGGCGCCCAGAGTGAACCAAAGCCGGTTCTTCAGCTCGGTCGCCTTCGCCAGGACACCGAGATTCAGATTGGCCGCAAGCTGTTCGGCGGCGGACGCCATGTGCGATCCCTCCTCGCGAAAGCGGCGCCCCCATGCCACGCCGAGAAGGCAGGCCCGGGACGCCGCGTCGCAGCTATCCTAAAGTGCCGCCCAGGACCCACCGGTGCAAGGGAGACAACAGCTTTCCGAACCTCAGGCTTCTTCGGCCGGGGCCTCGGCGGGCACGACCAGCAGGGTCAGCGTACCGCCAGCAGCCGCGATCGCCGCAGCCGCGGCGCCGGAGGCGCCGGACACGGTCAGCGTCACCGCGCGGGTGATCTCACCGGTGGCGAGCAGCCGCACGCCCGCATAGCGCGGCGCGGAACGCACCACGCCGGAAGCCTGCAGCATGGCCTCGTCGATCGCACCCTCGGCCGGCAGACGACCGTCAGCGATAGCCTTGTCCAGCGCGCCAAGGTTCAGCGGTGCGTAGAGCTTGCGGAACGGGTTCACGAAGCCCCGCTTCGGGAAGCGCCGATAGATCGGGAGCTGACCGCCCTCGAATCCATTCAGCGTCACGCCGGTGCGGGCCTTCTGGCCCTTCACGCCGCGGCCAGAGGTCTTACCCTTGCCGGAGCCGATACCGCGGCCAATGCGCTTGAACTTCGGCCGAGCGCCGTCGTTGTCGCGGATTTCGTTGAGCTTCATGTTATTCCCCGTCCACCTTCACCAGGTGGGCGACCTTCCGGATCATGCCGCGCACGGAGGGGGTATCCTCCAGCTCGCTGGTCCGGCGGATCTTGTTCAGGCCCAGCCCGATCAGCGTTTCGCGCTGACCAGGCTTACGGCCGATCGGCGACCCAGTCTGGGTCAGCTTCACGGTCTTCTTGCTCTCAGACATTCGCAGCCTCCGGCGCCGCACCCTCGGCGACGTCCTTGCGCGGACCGAGCAGGTCAGAGACCTTCTTGCCACGGCGTGCCGCCACAGCCCGCGGGCTAGTGCAGCGGCCGAGCGCGGCGAAGGTCGCCTTCACCATGTTATGCGGGTTCGTCGTGCCGGTGCACTTGGCGACGACATCGCCCATGCCCAGCGTCTCGAACACCGCACGCATCGGGCCGCCGGCGATGATGCCGGTACCGGCCGGTGCGGCACGCAGGATGACGCGGCCTGCACCGAATTCGCCCACCTGGTCGTGGTGCAGCGTACGGCCCTCGCGCATCGGCACGCGGATCATCGTGCGCTTGGCACGCTCCGTCGCCTTGCGGATCGCCTCCGGCACCTCACGCGCCTTGCCGGCGCCCCAACCCACGCGGCCCTTCTGGTCGCCAACGACGACCAGCGCGGCGAAGCTGAAGCGACGACCGCCCTTCACCACCTTGGCGACGCGGTTGATGGTGACGAGCTTGTCCTTCAGCTCATCGCCGTCCTGCCGGTCCTGCCGGTTCTCATTGCGATCACGACCGCGACCACGACGGCGATCACCGCCCTCGCCACCGCCACCACCGCCCTCGCCGCTCCTGGGTTCCCGTGCCATTCCCGAACTCCTCAGAAGGAGAGGCCGCCCTCACGGGCAGCCTCCGCGAGTGCCTTGACGCGGCCGTGATACAGATACGGCCCACGGTCGAACACCACTTCCACCACGCCGGCGGCCAGCGCACGCTCCGCCACCAGCTTGCCGACGGCCGCCGCGGCGCCCTTGTCCGCGCCGGTCTTCAGCTCTTCGCGCATCGGCTTCTCGATGGACGAGGCAGCCGCAACGGTGCGGCCGGCCTTGTCGTCGATGATCTGCGCGTAGATGTGCTTGCCCGAGCGGAAGACGGACAGGCGCACGCGCCCGCCGGACTTCATCTTGAGCTGGTAGCGCAGCCGCGAGCGGCGGCGCTCGGTCAATGCGAGCTTCTTGTCGGCCATTACTTCTTCTTACCCTCCTTCCGGAGGATCACCTCGTTATCGTAGCGCACGCCCTTGCCCTTGTAGGGCTCCGGGCCGCGATACGCGCGGATCTCAGAGGCCACCTGGCCAACCTGGCGCTTGTCAGCGCCTTCCACCTTGATGGAGGTCGGCTTCTCGCAGGTGATCTTGATCCCCGCCGGGATCGGATAGCGGATGTCGTGGCTGTAGCCGAGGTTGAGCACAAGCTCCTTCCCCTGCACCGCCGCACGATAGCCGGTGCCAGTGATCTCCATGTTCCGAGTGAACCCGGTGGAGACGCCCGTCACCATGCTTTGGATCAGGCTGCGGGTGGTGCCCCACATGGTGCGGGCCTTGCGGTCCGAACCACGAGGCGCCACCGCGACCTCGCCACCCTCGATGGTGACGTCCACTTCGTCCGTCAGGTCGAGCGTAAGCTCGCCATTCTTGCCCTTGGCCACGATCGTGCGGTCCTGGAGCGCCACCTGGACGCCTGCCGGAACCGGGACCGGATATTTACCGACGCGAGACATGTCTATCCTCCCGTCAGAATACGCGGCAAAGGACTTCGCCGCCAACATTGGCAGCGCGAGCCTCATTGTCGCTCATCACGCCCTTGGGCGTGGAGAGGATGGAGATGCCGAGGCCGGAGTAGAACTTCGGCAGCTCCGCAATCTTGGAATACACCCGGCGGCCCGGCTTGGACACGCGCGCGATTTCCTTGATGGCGGGCTCGCCCTCGGAATACTTCAGCTCGATGCTGATCACGCTGATGCCCGGGCGCAGCTGCTCGGTGGCGAAAGCGCGGATGTAGCCCTCGCGCTTCAGCACATCGAGCACATTCTCCCGCAGGCGGGAGGCCGGCGCCACGCAACGGCTTTGCCGTGCACGCTGGGCATTACGGATACGGGTGAGCATGTCACCCAACGGATCGGACAGCGACATTCGCGGCCCTCCTTACCAGCTGGCCTTAACCAGCCCCGGAATCTGGCCATTATTGGCGAGATCACGAAGCTGGTTACGGCTGAGCTTGAACTTGCGGTAGTTACCGCGGGGACGGCCAGTGAGCTCACAGCGCAGGCGCACGCGAACCTTGGCGCCGTTGCGGGGCAACTGCGCCAGTTTCAGCGTCGCCTCGAAGCGTTCCTCGACCGGCACTTCGCGATCCATCACCACCGCCTTGAGGGCGGCGCGCTTGGGCGCATGCAGCTTCGAGAGCCGTTCACGACGCTTGTTCTTCATGACAGACGAGGTCTTGGCCATGCCGTCTAAAATCCTCCGGAACCTGCCTGGCGCGCTGCCAGGCGGTTTTCCAAATCAGTTGGCGAAAGGAAGGTCGAACGCCTTGAGCAGCGCCTTGGCTTCCTTGTCGGTCTTCGCGGTCGTCACGAACTGGATGTCCATGCCGCGCACCACGTCCACCTTGTCGTAGTTGATCTCGGGGAACACGATCTGCTCCTTCAGGCCCATGGCATAGTTGCCACGACCGTCGAAGCCACGGTTACCGGGGATACCACGGAAGTCACGCACACGCGGCAGGGCGATGGTCACCAAACGGTCGAGAAACTCGAACATACGGCCCTTGCGAAGCGTGACCTTACAGCCGATCGCCTGGCCTTCACGGATCTTGAAGCCCGCGATCGCCTTGCGCGCCTTGGTCTTCACCGGCTTCTGGCCGGAGATCGCCATCAGGTCCGCCACGGCCGCGTCCAACTTCTTGGAATCGCCGGCGGCTTCGCCGACGCCCATGTTGATCACGATCTTTTCGAGCTTCGGAACCTGCATTGGGTTCTTGTAGCCGAATTCAGCGGAGAGCGCCTTGCGGATCTCATCCTCGTAGCGGCGCCGCATGCGCGGCAGCTCGGCCGGCGAGGCCTGCGCCGCACCCGCCTTCGCAACCGCGGCCGGGGATGCCGGCGCAACGCGCTGCTCGCCACCCTTGGCGGCAGGCGCGGCGTTGCTCTTCTTCGGGGGCGTGGACTTGGCCGAAGCCTTGCCGCCCTTCTTGGTCGCGCTCATTGGTCAATCACCTCGCCGGAGGGCTTGGCCACGCGCACCTTGCGGCCATCCTCGAGCACCTTGAAGCCAACCCGCGTCGCCTTGCCGGACACCGGGTCGAGCAGCGCCAGGTTGGAGAGGTTGATCGGCCCCTCCTTCTCGACGATGCCACCCGGCTTGCCCATGCCCTGCGGCTTGGTGTGGCGCTTCACCATGTTCACGCCCTGCACGAAGGCGCGATTTTCCTCGGGCACGACGCGAATGACATCGCCCTTCTTGCCCTTGTCGCGACCGGCGAGAACCTCGACCCGGTCGCCCTTCTTGATCTTCGCAGCCATGGCCTTACAGGACCTCCGGCGCCAGCGAGATGATCTTCATGAACTTGCGCCCACGCAGCTCACGCACAACCGGTCCGAAGATACGGGTCCCGATCGGCTCACCCTGCTTGTTGATCAACACCGCGGCGTTGCCGTCGAAGCGGATCGCGGTGCCATCGATGCGCCGCACGGGATAAGCCGTGCGGACGATGACGGCGCGATGCACCTCGCCCTTCTTCACCTTGGCGCGGGGAATCGCTTCCTTGACGGAAACGACGATGATGTCGCCCACGGACGCCGTGCGACGCTTCGACCCGCCCAGCACCTTGATGCACTGGACGCGGCGCGCGCCGGAGTTGTCGGCGACGTCGAGGTTGGATTCGACCTGGATCATGTCCTGTCCGCCTCAGCTGGCCGAAGCAGGCGCATCGGCGGCAGGCTTCGCGACGACGACCGGGGCATCGAAGCCCTCCGGACGCTCAACCGCATCACCATTCCGCGCGACCACCAGCCACGACTTGTTCTTGCTGATCGGGCGGCATTCCTCGATCGACACCAGGTCGCCTTCCTTGCAGAGGTTCGCCGCGTCATGCGCTGCGTACTTCTTGGAACGACGAATGAACTTCTTGTAGAGCGGATGCATCACGCGACGCTCGACCAAGACGGTAATCGTCTTGTCGGTCTTGTCGCTGACCACCCGGCCCGTGAGGACGCGCCTCGGCATCGCCCGAACCCCTTAAGCTTGTTGCGCCGAGCCGCGGACGCGCTCGGTCATGATCGTCTTCGCCCGCGCGATATCACGGCGAACTTCCTTGATGCGACCCGTCGCCTCAAGCTGACCGGTGGCCCGCTGGAAGCGCAGGTTGAACTGCTCCTTCCGAAGGTTCACCAGCATCTCCTGCAGCTCGTCCGGGGTCTTGGCCCGCACGTCCGCGATCTTTGTCTGCGCCATCTCAGGCCTCCGCCGTGGCGCCGAGGCGCGTCACGATCTTCGTCTTGATCGGCAGCTTCGCCGCACCCAGCTCGAGCGCCTCGCGGGCAATCTCACCGGAGACGCCGTCCAGCTCGAACATGATCCGGCCCGGCTTCACCCGTGCCACCCAGTATTCCGGCGCGCCCTTGCCGGAGCCCATGCGGACTTCGGCCGGCTTGGTCGAGACGGGGACATCCGGGAAGATCCGAATCCACACCCGCCCCTGGCGCTTCATGGCGCGCGTGATCGCGCGCCGCGCCGCCTCGATCTGCCGCGCAGTCACCCGCTCGGGCTCCAGCGCCTTCAGGCCGAAGCCGCCGAAGGTCAGGGTAAAGCCGCCACGGGCGATACCCTTTATGCGGCCCTTATGGGCCTTGCGAAACGTCGTGCGCTTAGGCTGCAGCATCGTACATCACTCTCAGCGCTGAGGCGCTTGTTCCGCGGCGCGCTTGTCCTGCGCCATCGGATCATGTGCCATGACTTCGCCCTTGAAGATCCAGACCTTGACACCGCAGGTGCCGTAGGTGGTCTTCGCGGTCGCGACGCCGAAATCGATATCCGCACGCAGCGTGTGCAACGGCACACGGCCTTCCCGGTACCACTCCATCCGCGCGATCTCCGCCCCGCCCAAACGGCCGGAGCAGTTGATGCGGATGCCGCCGGCGCCGAGGCGCATGGCGGACTGCACGGCGCGCTTCATCGCACGGCGGAAGGCCACGCGACGCTCCAGCTGCTGCGCGATGCTCTCGGCCACCAGCGTGCTATCGATTTCCGGCTTGCGGATCTCGACGATGTTCAGCGAGACCTCGGCCCCGGCCATCTTCGCCAGGTCCTTGCGCAGGTTCTCGATGTCCGCGCCCTTCTTGCCGATCACCACGCCCGGGCGTGCGGCATGAATGGTCACGCGCGGCTTCTTCGCCGGACGCTCGATCACCACACGGGACACGCCGGCGCCCTTCAGGCGCTCACGCAGCGTCTTCCGCAGCTTCAGATCCTCATGCAGCATCCGCGCGTAGCCATTATCCGCGTACCAGCGGCTGTCCCACGTGCGGTTGATGCCGAGCCGGAGCCCGATCGGATTGACTTTGTGACCCATGTTACGCGGCCTCCTGCTGTGCCGCCGGCGCCGGAACGGTCTGTTCCGCCACAACGATCTTCAGATGGCTGAACCACTTCTCGATCTGCGAGGACCGGCCACGGCCCCGCGCATGGAAGCGCTTCATCACCACCGCGCGCCCAACCTCGGCCTTGGTGACGACCAGGCGGTCGACGTCCAGGCTGTGGTTGTTCTCGGCGTTGGCGATCGCGCTCTCGAGCGTCTTCTTCACCGTCTGCGCGATGCGGCGCTTGGAGAAGGTCAGCGTCGCAACGGCATCTTGTGCCGTGCGGCCGCGGATCAACCCCGCCACCAGGTTCAGCTTGCGCGGGCTGACACGAATGTTCTTCGTGACGGCCTGCGCTTCGGTTTCTTCGAGCCCGCGCTCGTGCTTCGGCTTGCTCATGTCAGCCTCGCTTCGCCTTCTTGTCGGACGAGTGTCCGGTGAAGGTGCGCGTCGGCGAGAACTCGCCGAACTTGTGGCCCACCATGTTCTCGTTCACCTGCACCGGGATGAACTTCTTGCCATTGTAGACACCGAAGGTCAGGCCGACGAATTGCGGCAGGATCGTGCTGCGGCGCGACCAGATCTTGATGATCTCGCTGCGGCCCGATGCACGGGAGGCTTCTGCCTTGTTGAGCAGGTAGCCGTCGACGAACGGCCCCTTCCAGACGCTGCGCGACATTGCCGTCAGCCCTTCGTCGCGTTGCGGCGCCGGACGATAAGCCGGTCCGTACGCTTGTTGTTACGGGTCTTGGCACCCTTCGTGGGCTTGCCCCACGGGGTAACCGGGTGGCGACCGCCCGAGGTCCGGCCTTCACCACCACCATGTGGGTGATCGACCGGGTTCATGACGACGCCGCGAACATGCGGCCGGAAGCCCATCCACCGGGTACGGCCGGCCTTGCCGATCTGCTGGTTGCTGTTGTCCGGGTTGGACACGGCGCCGATGGCGGCCATGCACTCGGCTCGCACCAGGCGAACCTCACCGGACATCAGCTTCACCTGCGCGTAGCCGGCATCCTTGCCGACCAGCTGGCAGAACGTACCAGCCGAACGGGCGATCTTCGCACCGGCGCCGGGCTTCATCTCCAGGCAATGCACGATCGTGCCGACCGGGATGTTGGCCAGCGGCATTGCATTGCCCGGCTTGATGTCGACCTTCTCGCCCGAGATCACGCTGTCGCCCGCCTTCAGGCGCTGCGGCGCAATGATATAGGCCAGTTCGCCATCCGCATACTTCAGCAGCGCGATCCAGGCGGAGCGGTTCGGGTCGTACTCCAGCCGCTCGACCACCGCCGCAACATCGTACTTGCGGCGCTTGAAATCGACGATGCGGTAGGACTGCTTGTGTCCGCCGCCCCGGAACCGAACCGTGGTGCGGCCGTGGTTGTTGCGGCCGCCGGAATGCGACTTGCCCTCGGTCAAACCCTTGACGGGCTTGCCCTTCCACAGATCCGAACGATCGACCAGCACCGTCCCGCGAAGGGACGCCGTGACCGGGTTGAAATTCTTCAATGCCATGGCGTTACGCGAGCCCCGTTGTGAGGTCGATGGTCTGGCCGGCCTGCAGCTTGACCACCGCCTTCTTCCAATCGGACCGCTGGCCCTTGCGCCCACGGAACCGCTTGGCCTTGCCCTTCATCACCAGCGTGTTCACCGCCTCGACCTGGACGTTGAACAGCTTCTCGACCGCCTGCCGTATCTCCGGCTTGGTCGCATCCAGTGTCACCTTGAAGGTGACCTGGCTGCTCTCGTTCAGGCGGGTCGCCTTTTCCGTCACCACCGGTGCCAGGATCACCTGGTACAGGCGCTCCGCGGACAGGACCTTGCCGCGCGGCTTGGTTGCCGTCTCGCTCATGCCTCGGACTCCTTCTCGGCGCCAGACAGATCGGCACCGTTCAGCCGCTGGGCCAGAGCCTCGAGCCCGGCCCGCGTCACCGCGAGCACGTCGTGGTTCAGGATGTCATAGACATTCGCGCCCACGGTCGGCAGCACATCGATCTTCGGGATGTTGCGGGTGACGCGGGCAAAACCTGCATCCACCGTCGCATCGATGACTAGCGCGCTGTCCCAGCCGAGATTCTTGAGCTGCGCCACCATGGCCGAGGTCTTGGCCTCGTCATTGGCGGTCGCCGTGTCCAGCACGATCAGCTTGCCAGCCGCTACCTTGGCAGAGAGGGCGCAGATCAGGCCGAGACGGCGAACCTTCTTGTTCAGGTTGTAGCCGTGGTCGCGGACCACCGGCCCGTGCACGATGCCACCCTTGCGGTACTGCGGCGCACGAAGGGAGCCCTGGCGCGCATTGCCGGTGCCCTTCTGCCGGTACGGCTTCTTGGTGGTGCCGGACACTTCGCCCATGCCCTTGACCTTATGGGTCCCGGCGCGGCGCTTGGCGAGCTGCCAATGCACCACGCGGGCCATGATGTCGGCCCGCGGAGCGACGCCGAACAGCGACTCCGGCAGGTCGACCTGGCCAACGGAGGCGTTGTCGAGATTGATGACAGGAAGCTGGATCGCCATGATTGTTACCCTTGCGCCCCAGCTTCTGCGACCACGCCGGCCGGATACGGCGCATCGGCGTGACGCGCACGCTTCACCGCATCGCGCACCAGCACGTAGCCACCCTTCGAGCCCGGAACGGCACCCTTCACCAGCAGAAGCCCGCGCTCCGCGTCATGCCCGGCAATGACCAGGTTCTGCGTGGTCACGCGCTCGACGCCCATGTGGCCGGCCATCTTCTTGTTCTTGAAGGTCTTGCCCGGATCCTGACGGTTGCCGGTCGAACCATGCGAACGGTGGCTGACCGACACGCCGTGCGACGCCTCGAGGCCCGAGAAGTTCCAGCGCTTCATGGCGCCGGCGAAGCCCTTGCCCTGCGTGATGCCGGTGACGTCGATCTTCTGGCCGGTCACGAAATGCCCGATGTCGAGCTTCGTACCAGGCGCCAGCGTCGCATCCTCCGCCACGCGGAACTCCACGGTCTTGCGCGGCGCTTCGACGCCGGCCTTCGCGAAGTGGCCCTTCTGCGGGTTGGTCACGTTCTTCGGCTTGGCGATGCCAATGCCGACCTGAACGGCGACGTAACCGTCCTTCTCCATCGTGCGCTGCGCGATGACGCGAACGTTGTCGACATGCAGAACGGTAACAGGGACGGTGGACCCGTCCTCATTGAAAAGCCGGGTCATCCCCAGCTTCCGGGCGATCAGCCCGGAACGGCCCGTAACCTGACGGCCTGTGATGGACATAATGTCGGTCCTTTATCCGTCGCTCAGAGCTTGATCTCGACGTCCACGCCGGAGGCGAGGTCGAGCTTCATCAGCGCGTCCACGGTCTGCGGGGTGGGATCGACGATATCGAGCAGGCGACGGTGCGTACGGATCTCAAACTGCTCGCGCGACTTCTTGTCGACGTGCGGCGAGCGATTGACGGTGAAACGTTCGATCTGCGTCGGCAGCGGGATGGGCCCGCGCACCCGCGCACCCGTCCGCTTGGCCGTGTTGACGATCTCCCGCGTGCTGCCATCCAGCACGCGGTGATCGAACGCCTTCAGGCGAATGCGGATGTTCTGGCTGTCCATGGCGCTTTGGCCCGTATCCCTTCAGTCGTCGCTTACTTGACGATCTTGGCGACGACGCCGGCGCCGACGGTGCGGCCGCCTTCGCGGATCGCGAAGCGCAGCCCCTCATCCATCGCGATCGGCGCGATCAGTTCCACGTCCATCGTCACGTTGTCGCCCGGCATCACCATCTCGACGCCCTCGGGAAGCTTCACGATGCCCGTCACGTCCGTGGTGCGGAAGTAGAACTGCGGACGATAGTTCGTGAAGAACGGCGTGTGGCGGCCGCCTTCCTCCTTCGTCAGGATATACGCCTCGGCCGAGAAGCCGGTGTGCGGCGTGATCGAACCCGGTGCGGCCAGAACCTGGCCACGCTCCACATCCTCACGCTTCACGCCGCGCAGCAGCGCGCCGATGTTGTCGCCCGCCTGCCCGCTATCCAGCAGCTTGCGGAACATCTCGACGCCCGTCACCACGGTCTTCACCGTGTTCTTCAGGCCGATGATCTCGATTTCCTCGCCAACCTTCACCACGCCCCGCTCCACGCGACCCGTCACCACCGTGCCGCGGCCCGAGATCGAGAATACGTCTTCCACCGGCATCAGGAACGGACGGTCCAGCGCACGCACCGGCTGCGGGATGTAGGCGTCCACCGCCTCCATCAGCTTCAGCACCGCCTGCTCGCCGATCTCCGGACGCTTGTCCTCCAGCGCCATCAGCGCCGAGCCGTGGATGATCGGAATGTCGTCGCCCGGGAACTGGTAGCTGCTCAGCAGCTCCCGCACTTCCATCTCGACCAGCTCCAGCAGGTCGGGGTCGGCCATGTCCACCTTGTTCAGGAACACCACCAGCGCCGGCACGCCAACCTGGCGCGCCAGCAGGATGTGCTCACGGGTCTGCGGCATAGGACCATCCGCCGCGGACACCACCAGGATCGCGCCGTCCATCTGCGCCGCGCCGGTGATCATGTTCTTCACGTAGTCGGCGTGGCCCGGGCAATCCACATGCGCGTAGTGGCGGTTCGCCGTCTCATACTCCACATGCGCGGTCGAGATCGTGATGCCACGAGCCCGCTCCTCCGGCGCCTTGTCGATCTGGTCATACGCCGTGAACGTCGCGCCGCCCGTCTTCGCCAGGATCTTCGTGATCGCCGCCGTCAGCGACGTCTTGCCGTGGTCCACGTGCCCGATCGTGCCGATGTTGCAGTGCGGCTTGTTCCGCTCAAATTTCGCCTTGGCCATGATGTCAAATCCTCAGATCGGATCGCGTTACCAGCGGTGCGCCGTGAAGCGCAGATTTACCAGCGATAGTGGCTGAAAGCCTTGTTGGCTTCGGCCATACGGTGCGTGTCTTCGCGCTTCTTGACGGCAGAGCCACGGTTGTTCGCGGCATCCATTAGCTCCGCGGACAGGCGGTCTTCCATCGTGTGCTCGCCGCGCTTGCGGGCGCTGTCGATGAGCCAGCGGATCGCCAATGCCTGGCGGCGCTCCGGCCGAACCTCGACCGGCACCTGGTAGGTCGCACCACCGACACGACGCGAGCGGACCTCAACGGCCGGCTTCACATTGTCCATCGCCTGGTGGAACACGCCCAGCGGGTCGGCATTCGCGCCGCCACGACGACGCAGCGTGTCCATCGCGGCATAGACGATGCCCTCGGCGGTGCTCTTCTTGCCGTCGTACATCAGCACGTTCATGAAACGGGACAGCACGAGGTCACCGAACTTGGGGTCCGGCAGGACTTCGCGCTTGGTGGCGCTATGGCGGCGCGACATCTCTCAGTTCCTCACTTCGGACGCTTGGCGCCGTACAGCGACCGGCGCTGACGACGCTTCGCAATGCCCTGCGTGTCGAGCACGCCGCGCAGGATGTGGTAGCGGACGCCTGGAAGGTCCTTCACGCGCCCGCCGCGGATCAGCACCACGGAGTGCTCCTGCAGGTTGTGGCCCTCGCCGGGGATGTAGCTCACCACCTCGTAGCCATTCGTCAGACGCACCTTGGCGACCTTACGAAGCGCCGAGTTCGGCTTCTTCGGTGTGGTCGTGTAGACGCGCGTGCAGACGCCCCGCTTCTGCGGGCTGCCCTGCAGGGCCGGAACCTTGTTCCGCTTCGCGATAGGCTCACGCCCCTGGGCGATGAGCTGGTTGATCGTCGGCATGACGCCCCTTCGTGCTCGTCTCGTCTGTCTCTTGCGCCGCAAACAGAACCACCCGCGTGAAAGGCCAAGTGGCACTTCCCTGCGGGCACCTGTCCGACCCCCGGCCTAGGCTCCCTAAGGGAGCGGTGCCGAAAGCGCGTCGCTAAAGACCAAAATTCAGCCCGGCCGTTTCAGCGCAGGCTGCGCCATATCCGACCAAGGTCGCGCCTAATATCCGGCGCCCTTGGTTGAGTCAAGCGAAGTGGTGCCCGAGGGCACCATCCGCCTGCTATTCCGCCGCCCGGGCAGGCCCGGCCAGCGGGGTCGGGGCCACCGGCAGGCGCCCCCGGTCGCGCTGCGCCGCCACGGCGCGCAGCTTGTTCATGACGGAGCCCGTGCCGGCCGGGATCAGGCGCCCGACGATCACGTTTTCCTTCAGGCCCAGCAGGTTATCCACCTTGCCCGCCGTCGCCGCCTCCGTCAGCACCCGCGTCGTCTCCTGGAAGGAGGCGGCGGAGATGAAGGAGGTGGTCTGCAGCGACGCCTTGGTAATGCCCTGCAGCACCGGCTCGGCGCGCGCAGGACGTTCCTTGGCAGCCAGGCGCTTCTCGTTCTCGATCTCGAACTCGATTCGCTCAACCGTCTCGCCCACCAGGTAGGTCGTGTCACCCGGATCCAGGATCTCGACCTTCTGCAGCATCTGCCGGACGATGACTTCGATGTGCTTGTCGTTGATCTTCACGCCCTGCAGGCGATACACGTCCTGCACTTCGTTGACCAAGTAGTTCGCCAGCGCCTCGACGCCCAGGACCCGCAGGATGTCGTGCGGCACGCGCGGGCCGTCGACCAACGGGTCGCCGGCCTTCACGTAGTCGCCTTCCTGCACGGACACATGCTTGCCCTTCGGCACCAGGTACTCCCGGGGCGTCGAGGGCTCGTCGCCCACCTGCTCCGGCACCACCAGGATGCGTCGCTTGGCCTTGTAGTCCTTGCCGAACTCCACGCGCCCATCGACATCGGCGATGATCGCCGCATCCTTCGGACGACGCGCCTCGAACAGCTCCGCCACCCGCGGCAGACCGCCGGTGATGTCGCGGGTCTTCGACGATTCGCGCGGCATGCGGGCAATCACGTCACCGGCGGCCACTTCCTTGCCGTTCTCGATCGAGAGAATCGAGCCCGGCGGCAGGAAGGTAATCGCCTCCGACCCGTTCTCTCGCTTCACCACCTCACCGCGGCCGTCGCGCAGGATCAGGCGCGGGCGCAGATCGGCGCCACGGCCGGTGGACTTATACTCGACCACCTCCTTGAAGCTCAGTCCCGTCACCTCGTCGGTGCGGTCCATCAGGGTGATGTTTTCGAGCATGTCGGCGAACTCGACCTTGCCCTGGCGTTCGGTAATGATCGGCAGGGTGAAGGGGTCCCACTCGGCGATCTTCTGGCCGCGCGTGACGGTCTCACCCTCCTCCATCAACAGGCGGGCGCCGTACGGCACGCGGTTGCGGCCGCGCTCGCGCCCGTTCACGTCGTACAGCACCGCTTCGCAGTTGCGGCTCATGACGATGGCGGCGTTGGAGCTGTTGATGACGACCTGGCGGTTCAGGAACTTCACCGTGCCGTCGGCAATCGCCTCGACCGCGGAGGTTTCCGCACCGCGCTGCGCCGCACCACCGATGTGGAAGGTACGCATCGTCAACTGCGTGCCCGGCTCACCGATCGACTGCGCCGCGATCACGCCCACGGCCTCGCCGGTGTTGACCGGCGTACCGCGCGCGAGGTCGCGCCCGTAGCACATGCCGCAGACGCCGACGCGGGCATCGCAGGTCAGCACGGAGCGGATCTTCACCGCCTCGACGCCGGCCTTCTCGATCAGCTCGGCCTCAGGCTCCTCCACCAGCGTGCCGATCTTCACCAGCACCTGGCCATCGGCCGGGTCGATGACATTCTCCTGCGTCGTCCGGCCCAGGATGCGCTCGGACAGGGAGGAGACGGTCTCGCCACCATCCATCACGGCGCGCACGGTGATGCCGCGCTCGGTGCCGCAGTCATCCTCGACGATGATGCAGTCCTGCGCCACGTCGACCAGGCGGCGGGTTAGATAGCCGGAGTTCGCCGTCTTCAAGGCGGTGTCGGCCAGGCCCTTACGGGCGCCGTGGGTGGAGTTAAAGTACTCCAGCACGGTCAGACCTTCCTTGAAGTTGGAAATGATCGGCTGCTCGATGATCTCACCCGAGGGCTTGGCCATCAGGCCGCGCATGCCGGCAAGCTGGCGCATCTGCGCCGGCGAGCCACGCGCACCGGAGTGGGACATCATCCACACGGAGTTGGCGGGCTTGCCGATCTCCTGCTTCATGATCTCCTTCATCATCGCCTGCGCCACTTCCTCGGTGCATCGCGACCAGGCGTCGACGACCTTGTTGTAGCGCTCACCGGCGGTGATCAGGCCGTCGAGGTACTGCTGCTCGAACTCCTTCACCTGATCCTTGGTGCCGTTGATCATCGCGTCCTTCGTGTCGGGGATGACCATGTCATCCTTGCCGAAGGAGATGCCGGCCATCGCCGCGTGCTTGAAGCCGAGGCCCATCAGGCGGTCGGCGAAGATCACCGATTCCTTCTGGCCGCAGTGACGATACACGGCGTCCATGACGTCGGAGATCGACTTCTTGGTGAGCTGGCGGTTGATCAGGCTGAACGGCACGGCCGGGTGCAGCGGCAGCAGCGCGCCCATGAACATGCGGCCAGCCGTCGTCACCGCACGCTCGGTGACGATGTTGCCGTCCTTATCGGCGGCCTTACGGCGCGCGCGGATCTTGCTGTGCAGGTTGATCACGCCGGCAGCCAGCGCCTGCTCGATCTCACCGATCGAGGCATAGGCCGGGGCCTTCTGCTCCTCCGCCACCTTGAACTCGGGCGTCTCAAGCGAGAGGTAGTAGAGGCCCAGCACGATATCCTGCGACGGCACGATGATCGGCTTGCCGTTCGCCGGGCTGAGGATGTTGTTGGTGGACATCATCAGCACGCGCGCTTCGAGCTGCGCTTCCAGCGAGAGCGGCACGTGCACCGCCATCTGGTCGCCGTCGAAGTCGGCATTGAAAGCCGTGCAGACCAGCGGGTGCAGCTGGATGGCCTTGCCCTCGACCAGCGTCGGCTCGAAGGCCTGGATGCCCAGGCGGTGCAGCGTCGGCGCGCGGTTCAGCAGGACCGGGTGCTCGCGGATCACCTCCTCGAGGATGTCCCAGACCTCCGGACGCTCCTTTTCCACCATCCGCTTCGCGGCCTTGATGGTGGTGGCGTGGCCGTACTTCTCGAGCTTCGAGTAGATGAACGGCTTGAACAGCTCGAGCGCCATCTTCTTAGGCAGGCCGCACTGGTGCAGCTTCAGCTCCGGGCCCACCACGATGACCGAGCGGCCGGAATAGTCGACGCGCTTGCCGAGCAGGTTCTGCCGGAAGCGGCCCTGCTTGCCCTTCAGCATGTCGGACAGCGACTTCAGCGGGCGCTTGTTGGCACCCGTGATGGCGCGGCCGCGGCGGCCATTGTCGAACAGCGCGTCGACAGCCTCCTGCAGCATGCGCTTTTCGTTGCGCACGATGATGTCCGGCGCGCGCAGCTCGATCAGCCGCTTCAGGCGGTTGTTGCGGTTGATGACGCGGCGATACAGGTCGTTCAGGTCAGACGTCGCGAAGCGGCCACCATCCAGCGGCACCAGCGGGCGCAGCTCGGGCGGGATGACCGGGACGACGTCGAGGATCATCCACTCCGGACGGGCACCGCCCTCCCCGAAGCTCTCCAGCATCTTCAGGCGCTTCACCAGCTTCTTGCGCTTTGCCTCGGAGGTGGTCTCCTTGAGGTCGGCGCGAAGCTGGGCGGCTTCCTTCTGCAGGTCGATGGCGGCCAGCATCTGCTTCACCGCTTCCGCGCCGATGCCGACGCTGAAGGCGTCCTCGCCAAACTCGTCCTGCTTGTTCTGGAACTGGTCTTCAGTCAGCAGCTGATGCAGCTTGAGGTCGGTCAGGCCCGGCTCCAGAACCACATAGGATTCGAAGTACAGGACCTTCTCCAGCTCCTTCAGCGACATGTCGACCATCAGGCCGACGCGCGAAGGCAGAGACTTCATGAACCAGATATGCGCGACCGGGGAGGCGAGCTCGATATGGCCCATGCGCTCACGGCGCACCTTGGCCAGCGTCACCTCCACGCCACACTTCTCGCAGATGATGCCGCGGAACTTCATGCGCTTGTACTTGCCGCACAGGCACTCGTAGTCCTTGATCGGTCCGAAGATGCGGGCGCAGAACAGCCCGTCCCGCTCCGGCTTGAAGGTACGGTAGTTGATCGTCTCCGGCTTCTTGATCTCGCCATAGGACCAGGAGCGGATCTGCTCCGGTGAGGCGATCGAGATGCGGATCTGATCGAAGGTCATGGCCTGGCCGGTCTGGCCGAGGATCTTCATCAGTTCGTTCATGCGGTCCACTCCGTCCGGCGCGTCAGCCCAAGGCCTCGCGCCACGAAAAGGGAGAGACCCGCGCCAGCCTGAACCAGCGCGGGGAAGTCAACGCGGCCGATCAGGTCGGGCGGTTCTCGAGATCGACATTCAGGCCGAGCGACTTCAGTTCCTTCACCAGCACGTTGAAGGATTCCGGAACGCCCGCCTCGAAATTGTCCTGGTCGCGCACGATCGCCTCGTAGACCTTGGTGCGGCCAGACACGTCGTCCGACTTCACCGTCAGCATCTCCTGCAGCGTATAGGCGGCGCCATAAGCCTCCAGGGCCCAGACCTCCATTTCGCCGAAGCGCTGTCCACCGAACTGCGCCTTGCCGCCCAACGGCTGCTGGGTGACCAGCGAATACGGGCCGATGGAGCGCGCGTGGATCTTGTCATCCACCAGGTGGTGCAGCTTCAGCATGTAGATGTAGCCGACCGTGACCTTGCGCTCGAAGCGTTCACCGGAGCGGCCATCCGTCAGCCAGGACTGGCCGGACTTGTCGAGGCCCGCCTTGGTCAGCATGCCCTCGATGTCGGCCATGCGCGCACCGTCGAAGACCGGCGTCGCGATGGCGACGCCCTTCTTCAGGTTCTCGCAAAGCTCGATCAGCTGGTCGTCATCCATCGGATCGATCTCGGCCTTGATCGTCTCGTCCGGATAGGCCTCGCGCAGCTTGGTGATCAGTTCCTCGCGCATCGCACCGCCGCGGCGATACTCCTCAACCAGCTCGCCGATCTGGCGGCCGATATTGGCGCAGGCCCAGCCCAGATGGGTCTCCAGGATCTGCCCGACATTCATGCGCGACGGCACACCCAGCGGATTCAGCACGAGGTCCACCGGCTGGCCGCTTTCCAGGAACGGCATGTCCTCGATCGGAACCACGCGGGAGACGACGCCCTTGTTGCCGTGACGGCCGGCCATCTTGTCGCCCGGCTGCAGCTTGCGCTTCACCGCGACGAAGACCTTGACCATCTTCATCACGCCGGGCGGCAGCTCATCGCCGCGCTGCAGCTTGTCGACCTTGCTCTCGAAGCGTTTCTGCAGACGCTCGACGGCTGCGTCGAATTCCCGCTTGATGCCCTCGATCTCGGCCATCGCCGCATCATCCTGGACGCCGATCTGGCGCCAGGTCTGCTTGGCGAACTGCTCCAGCACCTCGTCATTGATCTCGGTGCCCGCCTTCACGCCGCGGAAACCGCCGGAGGCCTTGCGGCCGATCAGGCGCTCGCGCAGGCGCGAATGGAAGCTGCGCTCCTGGATCGCCTTCTCGTCGTCACGGTCCTTGGCCAGGCGCTCGATCTCCGAACGCTCGATCGCCATGGCGCGCTCGTCCTTGTCGACGCCGCGGCGGCTGAACACGCGGACATCAACGATCGTGCCGGCCACGCCCGGCGGCAGCCGCAGCGACGTGTCGCGCACGTCGGAGGCCTTCTCGCCGAAGATGGCGCGGAGCAGCTTCTCCTCCGGCGTCATCGGGCTTTCGCCCTTCGGCGTCACCTTGCCGACCAGGATGTCGCCCGGCTGCACTTCGGCCCCGATATAGACGATGCCCGCCTCGTCGAGGTTGCGCAGCGCTTCCTCACCGACGTTGGGAATGTCGCGGGTGATTTCCTCCTGGCCCAGCTTGGTGTCGCGGGCGTTTACCTCGAACTCGTCGATATGGATCGAGGTGAAGACGTCATCGCGCGCGATGCGCTCGCTGATCAGGATGCTGTCTTCGAAGTTGTAGCCATTCCACGGCATGAAGGCGACGAGAGCGTTGCGGCCCAGCGCCAGCTCACCGAACTCCGTCGACGGGCCGTCGGCGATGATGTCGCCGGCGTTGCAGCGGTCGCCCACCTTCACCAGCGGACGCTGGTTAATGCATGTGGACTGGTTGGAACGCATGAACTTGCGCAGCCGATAGATGTCGACGCCGCGCGTCGTGCCATCGTCGCCCGTCGCGCGCACCACGATGCGCGCACCGTCGATGCTGTCCACCACGCCGTCGCGCTTGGCCACGATGGTCGCGCCGCTGTCGCGGGCCACCGCCGCTTCCATGCCGGTGCCGACCAGCGGTGCATCCGCCTGGATCAGCGGCACCGCCTGGCGCATCATGTTGGAGCCCATCAGCGCGCGGTTCGCGTCGTCGTTCTCGAGGAAGGGGATCAGCGCTGCGGCGACGGAGACCAGCTGCTTCGGGGAGACGTCGATCGCGGTCACTTCCTCCGGCTTCACCAGCCGGAAGTCGCCGCCATCGCGCACGGAGACCAGCTCCGCCTTGAAGTTGCCGTCCGCATCCAGCTCCGCATCGGCCTGGGCGACCACCAGGCGCTCCTCCTCCATGGCGGAGAGGTAGCGCGGCGCGCCGGTGACCTTGCCTTCCTTCACCAGACGGTACGGCGTCTCGATGAAGCCGTACTTGTTCACCTTGGCGAAGGTCGCCAGCGAGTTGATCAGGCCGATATTCGGGCCTTCCGGCGTCTCGATCGGGCAGATGCGGCCGTAATGCGTCGGGTGCACGTCGCGCACCTCGAAGCCGGCGCGCTCACGGGTCAGGCCTCCCGGGCCAAGCGCCGAGAGGCGGCGCTTGTGCGTCACCTCGGACAGCGGATTGGTCTGGTCCATGAACTGCGACAGCTGCGAGGAGCCGAAGAATTCGCGCACTGCGGCCGCGGCCGGCTTCGCGTTGATCAGGTCATGCGGCATGACGGTGTCGATATCGACCGACCCCATGCGCTCCTTGATCGCGCGCTCCATGCGCAGCAGGCCGACGCGGTATTGGTTCTCCATCAACTCGCCGACCGAACGCACGCGGCGATTGCCGAGATTGTCGATGTCGTCGATCGAGCCGTTGCCGTCCTTCAGCTGCAGCAGAACGCGCACCGTCTCGACGATGTCTTCCTTGCGGAGCGTGCGCTGCGTGTCAGGAACCTCCTCGGCGGAGAAGCCGAGGCGCATGTTCATCTTCACCCTGCCGACGGCGGACAGGTCGTAGCGCTCGCTGTCAAAGAACAGGCCGCGGAACAGCGTCTCCGCCGTATCAGCGGTCGGCGGCTCACCCGGGCGCATCACCCGGTAGATGTCCATCAGCGCTTCTTCGCGGTTGCCGTTCTTGTCCACGGCCAGCGTGTTGCGCATCCACGGCCCGGCACCCTGGTCGATCGCCAGCGTTGCCAGGCGATCCAGCCCGGCTTCCTCAATCGCGTTCAGCTTCGGCTCGGTCAGCTCCTCGCCGGCCTCGGCCCAGATCTCGCCGGTCTCCATGTTGACCATGTCTTCGGCGACGAAGCGGCCGAGCAGGTCCATGCGGCCAACCAACACTTCCGTGGTGCCGCCCTCAGCGATCTTGCGCGCGGCGCGGGGCGTCATCTTGACGTCCTTGTCGGCCACGACCTCGCCAGTGCGCGCATCGATCAGCGGCTCCTGCAGCTTGATGCCGCGGAACGCGTCCGGATCGAAGGGGCGCGACCAGCCCTTGGGGCCACGGGCGAACACCACCTGGCCGTAGAACTGGTTCAGGATTTCCTCGGCATCCATGCCGCGGATCTCGCTGATCTCGAGCGGCGGCAGACCGGCGGCCGCACGTTCCGCGCGCTGCTGCTGGGTCCAGGCGGAATCCAGCGCATAGAGCAGCGTGGTCGCCGGCAGCTTGCGCTTGCGGTCGATGCGGACGTAGCAGATGTCCTTGGCGTCAAACTCGAAATCGAGCCAGGAGCCGCGGTAGGGAATGACTCGCGCGGCGAACAGATACTTGCCGCTGCTGTGCGTCTTGCCCTTGTCATGGTCGAAGAACACGCCGGGCGACCGGTGCATCTGGGAGACGATGACGCGCTCGGTGCCGTTGACGATAAAGGTGCCGTTATCCGTCATCAGGGGCATGTCGCCCATGTAGACGTCCTGCTCCTTGATATCGCGCACGGAACGAGAGCCCGTGTCCTCATCCACATCCCAGACGATGAGGCGCAGACGCACCTTCAGCGGGGCGGCGAAGGTCAGGCCGCGCTGGATGCATTCCTCGACATCGTATTTCGGCTCCTCCAGCTCGTACTGGACGAACTCCAGCCGGCCACGGCCACCAAAATCGTCGATCGGAAAGACCGACTTGAAGACTTCCTGAAGCCCCGCGTGGAGCCGCACATCCGGATCGACGCCCATCTGCAGGAACGCCTCATAGGAGGCGCGCTGCACATCGATGAGATTTGGCATCGGGGCGACTTCGGGCAACCGCCCGAAAGACCGCCGGATGCGCTTCCGCGCGGTGAACGACTTCGTGATAGCGTTCATGCCTGTCCCGCTTCCCGTGCCTGCCGACAGCGCACCGCGCCCGCAGGAATTTCGCCAGTTCGCGCCGCTTGCCCGGACCTGCTGGTCCAACCACCCGGCGTTTCATCGTCAAACGCGGGCGCGGGCGGGACTCCAGCTTCGGAGTTCCGCCCGTTCCCGTAAATATGTCGCCCAGCGACGGACCGAAGGCCCGCCCCTGGGATTTTGCGCGCCCGGCCCAACCAAGCCTGGCCTGACCGGGTGCGCAGCGCGTTCAGCTGACCTCGACCACGGCGCCGTTCTCTTCCAGCACCTTCTTGATCTTAGCCGCTTCGTCCTTGGTCGCCGATTCCTTGACGACCTTCGGCGCGCCCTCGACCAGATCCTTGGCTTCCTTCAGCCCAAGACCGGTGATGGTGCGGATCTCCTTGATCACGTTGATCTTCTTGTCGCCCGCGGCCTTCAGAGTGACGGTGAATTCCGTCTTCTCCTCAACCGGAGCAGCCGCGGCAGCAGCCGCAGGCGCCGCCGCAGCCGCGGCCGGAGCCGCAGCGGAAACGCCCCACTTTTCTTCCAGCATCTTGGACAGCTCAGCAGCTTCCAGAACAGTCAGGCTGGAGAGCTCGTCAACCAGCTTTCCGAGGTCGGCCATGTGTGCATCCTTCGATATATTGGCTTGGCTTGGTATTTGCAAGACCCGAGCGGGAACCCTTCCCGCCGGGCCGAATCGTCAGGCTTGGGGAGGGGCTCAGGCCGCCTCCGCCTCCGCCTCGTCCTTCTTGGCATACGCGGCAAACACCCGCGCGAGCTGCGAGCCAGGGGCCTGCAGAATGCCCGCGATCCGCGTCGCCGGCGTCTGGATCAGGCCCAGAAGCTGTGCGCGCAGGGTCTCGAGCGACGGCAGGGCGGCCAGCGCCTTGACGCCATCGGCGTCCAGCGTCTGGGTCCCGAGCGCCCCGCCAAGGATCACGAACTTGTCGTTCACCTTGGCGAAATCCACGGCAGTCTTTGCCACGGCCACCGGGTCCCGCGACCACGCAAGCGCGGTCGGGCCCTTCAGCAGCGGCGAGATGCCCTGGAAGCTGGTACCATCGAGGGCGAGCGCGGCCAGCCGGTTCTTCGCGACCTTGTAGGTCGCGCCGGCTTCCCGCATGCGCCGCCGCAGCGTCGTCGCATCCGCCACCGTCAAGCCCTTGTTCTGGCTGACGAGGACGAAGGACGTCTCCGCGAACACCGCTTGCAGGGCCTGCACGAAGGCCTGCTTTTCCGTACGGTCCACGTCCGTCTCCGTAAATGGCCTTGGCCTTTTGGAAGGGCTGAGGCCGGTTCAAGCGCGGGGTGGAAAACACCCCGAAAGGCCTGCTGGAACGGGACCTACCAAGCCAAGCCGGGCCGGGCGCCGTAGCGCCCAACCGGCAGAACTTCTCGGCACCCCATCTCTCACCTGCACGGCTTGCGCCGCTTCAAGGCCCGAAGGCCACAGGAGGTCTCCGACAGGTTCGGACAGGGACCGAGGCCCCTGCCCTGCCCGGCACCCCGAAAGGTGCCGAATGACGCCCGCCCCGTTCGGGGCGGGAAACGGGTCAGCTACCGCTGGACAGCGAAGCCAGATCGACCTTCAGCCCCGGACCCATGGAGGAGGACAGTGCCACCTTCTTCACATAGGTGCCCTTGGCGCCGGTCGGCCGGGCCTTCTGGATCGCGTCGATGAAGGCGCGCGCATTGGCCAGCAGGCTGTCGGCCTCGAAACTCGCCTTGCCGATGCCGGCATGCACGATGCCGGCCTTCTCGGCGCGGAACTCAACTTGGCCGGCCTTGGCCGCCTGCACGGCGCCCTTGACGTCCATGGTGACGGTGCCGAGACGCGGGTTCGGCATCAGGCCGCGCGGGCCGAGCACCTTACCGAGGCGACCGACCAGCGCCATCATGTCCGGTGTCGCGATGCAGCGGTCGAACTCAATCTTGCCTTCCTGCACGGCGGCGGCCAGGTCGTCCGCGCCCACCACATCGGCGCCAGCGGCCAGCGCTTCCTCGGCCTTCGCGCCGCGGGCGAAAACGCCCACGCGCACGGTCTTGCCGGTGCCGTTCGGCAGGCCGACGACGCCGCGGACCATCTGGTCGGCGTGGCGCGGGTCGATGCCGAGGTTCATCGTGATCTCAATGGTCTCGTCGAACTTGGCCTTCGCATTGGCCTTGGCCAGCTTGATGGCTTCATCGAGGCCGTAGTTCTTCTCCTGGTCGAGACCGGAGACGATCGCCTTGAGGCGCTTGCCCTGCTTTGCCATGGCTCAGCCCTCCACCACGGTCATGCCCATGGAACGGGCGGAACCTGCCAGCATGCGAACGGCACTCTCGATGTCGGTGCAGTTCATGTCCTTCATCTTCACCGCGGCGATCTCCCGCAGCTGCGTCTTGCTGACGCGGCCCACGGTCGCACCCTTGCCGGGAGTCAGGCTGCCCTTCTCAATCTTGGCAGCCTTCATCAGGAAGTAGGTGTTCGGCGGGGTCTTGGTGATGAAGGAGAAGGTACGGTCGGAATAGGCGGTGATGACGACAGGGGTCGGGGTGCCCGGCTCCATCTGCTGCGTCGCCGCGTTGAATTCCTTCACGAACTGCATGATGTTCAGGCCGCGCTGACCCAGCGCCGGGCCGATCGGCGGGGACGGGTTCGCCTTGCCCGCCGGAACCTGCAGCTTGATGTAGCCAACGATCTTTTTCGCCACTGGTGCGATCCATCCTCTGTTGAGGACCGCGGTTCAAGCGACCCCGAAGGATCTCCCGCGTTCCAATCCACGCGAAACGGCCCGGGAAAACCCCGGGCCGGTCAGCGGAGGCGGGCGTATAGCCGCCGGCCCGGCGCGAGTCCAGCCGCAAAAGCAAAACGGGCCGGATGTTTCCATCCGGCCCGCCGCGCATTCTGTCGCGCTCGGGCGGTCAGACCTTCTCGACCTGCCCGTATTCCAGTTCCACCGGCGTCGAGCGCCCGAAGATGGAGACGCTGACCTTCACGCGGCCGCGTTCCTCGTCCACTTCCTCGATCGTGCCCATGAAGCTGGTGAAGGGGCCATCGGCCACGCGCACCTGTTCACCCACTTCGAAGATGATGGAGGGGCGCTTCGGCTTGTCGGCGCCTTCCTGAACCTGGCGCAGCATGGCCTGCGCTTCCTTCTCCCGAATCGGGGTCGGGCGGTTCTTCTCGCCGAGGAAGCCGGTGACCTTCGGCGTGTTCTTCACCAGGTGCCAGGCGTCGTCGGTCATTTCCATCTTCACCAGCACATAGCCGGGGAAGAACTTGCGTTCCTGGTTGGTCTTCTGACCGCGGCGGACTTCCACCACCTCCTCGGCCGGCACCAGGATCTCCTCGAAGGCGTCGGCCAGGCCCTTCTGGGCCGCCTGCTCACGCAGCTGCTGGGCGATTTTCTTTTCGAAGCCCGAATAGACGTGGACCACGTACCACTTCTTGTCCGCCATGACCCGCCTCAGGCCCCCACACCGAACAGCCAGCGCATCGCGAAGGCGATGATCTGGTCGACAACCAGGAAGAACACCGCCGCAAGGGCCGAGAGCGCGAGAACCAGGCCGGTCGTGATCAGCGTCTCCTTGCGCGACGGCCAGGTGACGCGGCTGACTTCCTGCCGCACCTCACGGACATACTGGACGGGATCGAGCTTGGCCAAGACGGGCCCCTTTTTCGGATGACGACGGACGAAGGCGTTTCCGGGCTGCGCGTCGCAGGCCCCTCCCTTTGGGGAGGGGCCTTCGGCCACGATCTCGCGCGGCCGCTTGGCAGGGGCGGAGGGTCTCGAACCCCCAACCTCCGGTTTTGGAGACCGGCGCTCTAGCCAATTGAGCTACGCCCCTACGGCTCCGCGCGAGCGGCGTCCTCTATCCCAGCCGGCGAGGGCTGTCGAGATGGTCCGGGCAGGCTTTTCAACGTGCATTGGACCCGTCGTTGGATCCGCCGTTGGACCCGGGCGGCAACTGCACCACCAGGGTGCGGCCCATCTTGTCATGCCAGGTCTGCCGCCGCGGGTCCCACAGCATCCAGAAATAGCCGAGGCACAGCGGCAGGGCCGAGATCAGGTAGCCCAGGTAGCGCAGTACCAGCGCGCCAAAGCGCGGCGGCAGGCCGGTATCGGCATCCACGATCCGCAGGCCGAGCACCAGCTTGCCCGGCGTGCCCTGCCGCTCCAGCCAGAACATCAGCACCACCAGCGTGCCGATGATGTTGGCCATCATCTCCCCGCCCAGCGACAGCTCCCCGCCATTGACCAGGGCACCGATGGTCCCGAGCAGCACCGAGAGCGGCATCAGCCACAGCAGGTCGAGAAGCTGCGCCGCCAGGCGCCGCCCGAAGCTCGCCAATACCACGCCGTGTTGCGGCATCATCGCCTCCATCTGAAACGCAAACGGGGTGGGACGCAGCAGCGCCCCACCCCGCCCAGCCCGAAGCGGGTGCTCCGCCTACTTGACGATCTTGGCGACGACGCCGGCGCCGACGGTGCGGCCGCCTTCGCGGATCGCGAAGCGCAGCCCCTCATCCATCGCGATCGGCGCGATCAGTTCCACGTCCATCGTCACGTTGTCGCCCGGCATCACCATCTCGACGCCCTCGGGAAGCTTCACGATGCCCGTCACGTCCGTGGTGCGGAAGTAGAACTGCGGACGATAGTTCGTGAAGAACGGCGTGTGGCGGCCGCCTTCCTCCTTCGTCAGGATATACGCCTCGGCCGAGAAGCCGGTGTGCGGCGTGATCGAACCCGGTGCGGCCAGAACCTGGCCACGCTCCACATCCTCACGCTTCACGCCGCGCAGCAGCGCGCCGATGTTGTCGCCCGCCTGCCCGCTATCCAGCAGCTTGCGGAACATCTCGACGCCCGTCACCACGGTCTTCACCGTGTTCTTCAGGCCGATGATCTCGATTTCCTCGCCAACCTTCACCACGCCCCGCTCCACGCGACCCGTCACCACCGTGCCGCGGCCCGAGATCGAGAATACGTCTTCCACCGGCATCAGGAACGGACGGTCCAGCGCACGCACCGGCTGCGGGATGTAGGCGTCCACCGCCTCCATCAGCTTCAGCACCGCCTGCTCGCCGATCTCCGGACGCTTGTCCTCCAGCGCCATCAGCGCCGAGCCGTGGATGATCGGAATGTCGTCGCCCGGGAACTGGTAGCTGCTCAGCAGCTCCCGCACTTCCATCTCGACCAGCTCCAGCAGGTCGGGGTCGGCCATGTCCACCTTGTTCAGGAACACCACCAGCGCCGGCACGCCAACCTGGCGCGCCAGCAGGATGTGCTCACGGGTCTGCGGCATAGGACCATCCGCCGCGGACACCACCAGGATCGCGCCGTCCATCTGCGCCGCGCCGGTGATCATGTTCTTCACGTAGTCGGCGTGGCCCGGGCAATCCACATGCGCGTAGTGGCGGTTCGCCGTCTCATACTCCACATGCGCGGTCGAGATCGTGATGCCACGAGCCCGCTCCTCCGGCGCCTTGTCGATCTGGTCATACGCCGTGAACGTCGCGCCGCCCGTCTTCGCCAGGATCTTCGTGATCGCCGCCGTCAGCGACGTCTTGCCGTGGTCCACGTGCCCGATCGTGCCGATGTTGCAGTGCGGCTTGTTCCGCTCAAATTTCGCCTTGGCCATGATGTTCCCGCTATCCGCCCAGCTGCCCGGGCTGCCTGAAATGTCCCGCGCCTGTTGGTGGTGCCGCCGGCCCGCGCGCGCGTGGAGCGGGTGACGGGGATCGAACCCGCATAGCCAGCTTGGAAGGCTGGAGCTCTACCATTGAGCTACACCCGCAGCGCGTATTGGAAAGTAAGGCGCCACGCCACCCGATCGGCTGCCTGGTTGGCCGGGCGTGTCGAGGATATGGAGGGGGTTGGATTCGAACCAACGTAGGCGCAAGCCAGCGGATTTACAGTCCGCCCCCTTTAGCCACTCGGGCACCCCTCCGCAGCCCTGACCAGGCCTGCCGTGCCCCCGTCACCGAGAGCGCGGCGGGACTTGCCCGGTCGCGCGGCGCATGTCAACGGCGGCGGGTGCCGGAGGGTGAGTTTCCTCCGCATGGGCGCCAAGCTTGGACAGCGGGCGCGGTACGGCGCAGAATGACAGAATGTCCCGTCCCCCGTCTCGTCGCCCCGCATCTGGCTCCGGCCGCCCGCCTTCCGGCACATCGTCCCGGGGCAAGCCTCCGCAGGGGAAGGCGCCCGCTGGCGGCAAGCCCCCTCGCCCACCGCGCGACGCCGCGCCGCGGGATGAGGCGCCCCGCGCGCCTCGCAGCGACGCGCCCCGCGCCCCGCGCAGCGACGCACCCCGCGATCCGCGCAGCGACGCCCCCCGCGCCCCGCGCAGCGACGCCCCCCGCGCCCCGCGCAGTGACGCCCCCCGCGCCCCGCGCAGCGACGCCCCCCGTGCCCCGCGCAGCGACGCCCCCCGCGCCCCGCGCAGTGACGCCCCCCGCGCCCCGCGCAGTGACGCCCCCCGCGCCGCGCGCAGTGACGCCCCCCGCGCCGCGCGCAGCGATTCACCGCGCCCGCCCAGGGACGACGCGCCGCGGGCCGCCCGTGGCGACAGCCCCCGCCCGCCGCGGGACCCGGCGGAGGACCGCCCCTTCCGCCCGCTCGGCGAACGCCCCTCCCGCTCCGTCGGCGGGCCGGCGCTGCGCGGCACCGCGGGCAAGCGCCCGGCCAGCGATGGGCCGCGCAGCTTCGGCGCCAAGCCGTCGCGCGGCTTCGCTGGCAAGACGGATCGCGGTTTCGCCCGCACCGCGGATCGTGGCCCCCGTGCCCCCGCCCCCGCATCGACCGAGGCACCGGACGCCGCCCCCCGCGGCCGCGACCGACGCGGCAGCGGTGAAGCCAAGGCCCCGCGCAGCGCCCCCGTCGCGCCGCCCGCCAAGCTCCCCCGCCCCTCCCAGGCCGCGATCATCCGTGATGCCGCGCCGGGTGGCACGCTGTGGCTGTATGGACTGCATGCCGTCGCCGCCGCACTCGCCAACCCCCGCCGCCGCCTGAAGCGCCTGCTGCTGACGGTGGAAGCCGAGGCCGCGCTGGCCGAGCGCCTGCCGCGCCAGTCCTGGCGCATCCCGGCCGAGCGGGTGGAGCGCAACCGCTTCCAGACCTTCCTGCTGGAGGATTCCATCCACCAGGGCGCCGCCCTGTTGAGCGAACCCTTGCAGCCGCTGCCGCTGGAGGATTGCATCGCCTCTCGCCCCGGCCCGGTGCTGGTGCTGGACCAGGTGACGGATCCGCGCAATGTCGGCGCCATCCTGCGTTCCGCCGCCGCCTTCGGCGCCGCCTGCGTGGTGATGCAGGACCGCCACGCCCCGCCCGAGACCGGCGCCCTGGCGCGTGCCGCCTCCGGCGCGCTGGAACTGGTGCCGATTTCGCGGGAGGTGAACCTCTCCCGCGCCATCGTCGCCTTGCAGAGGGCCGGCTTCTGGGTGCTTGGCCTGGCCGGTGAGGGCAAGCGCACCCTGGGCGAGGCCGTGCCGCGCGATCGCCGCTGCGTGCTGGTGCTGGGCGCCGAGGATGCGGGCCTACGCCGCCTGCAACGCGAGACCTGCGACGAGCTGGTATGCCTGCCCATGGTGCCGGAGGTCGAAAGCCTGAACGTCGCCGCCGCCGCCGCCGTCGCGCTGTATGAAATCGCCCGCGGCGCACTGCCGGATGACGAGGCGCCCGATCCGCAGGATGATCTGCCAGAGGACATGCTGGAGCAGGATGAGGGCGACGAATCCCTCGCGGAGGAAGACCCCGAATGACCAGCCCCGCCGCCACCGCCATCCTGGCCGCCCGCCGCGCCCGGCAGAACCTGGTGCCGCTTGGCACCCATGCCCCGGTGGACACCGCCGGCGGCTACGCCGTGCAGCGTGAGGTGGCGCGGGCCATGGGTGCCATTCCGCCCGCCGGCTTCAAGATCGGCGCGACGACGCGCCAGATGCAGGCCTATCTCGGCCTCACGGGTCCGGCTGCCGGTTTCGTCCCCGCCGCCGGGCTGCACCATTCCCCCGCCACGGTGCGGCTGGCGGATTTCGTCGCACCCGGGGTGGAATGCGAGGTCGGGCTGCGGCTCGGCGCCGACCTGCCCGCCGGTCCCTGCACCCGCGACCAGGCCGAGGCCGCGGTGGCGGAAGTCTTCGCCGCGATCGAGATCGTCGAGAAGCGCTATGACGACCTGGCCGCCCTCGGCACGCCGACGCTGATCGCGGACCAGGTCTTCCACGCCGGCGGCGTGCTCGGCGCGCCCGCGGCGAATTGGCGGACGCTGGATCTCGGCGCCACGCGCGGGCGCATGCATGTGCGCGGGACGCTGCGCGGCGAGGGTGTGGGCGCCGATCTGCTGGGCCACCCGATGGAAGCGCTGGCCTGGCTCGCCGCCTCCCCGGCCGCTGCCGTGTTCGGCGGGCTGCGGGCGGGACAGGTGGTGTTTCTCGGTTCGGTCACGCCACCGATCTGGATCGAGGGTCCCTCCGAGGTGGTGGTGGAATTCGACACGCTGGGCCGGGTGGAGCTGCGCTTCACCTGAACCGGTGCGGCATTCACGGTCCGGCAATTTCGGTCTGCCATTCTACAGCTGCCGCAACCCACCCAGCGGCCTTTCGCCAGGACGGCGCCCCCGAATGCTGGGACCGCCATGCGAATAGCCGATTGGAACACTCTGCCCGAGGATCTGCAGCTCGTCCTGTCCCGCGAAGCCCTGCGCCGCGCGGCGGAGACGCTGGCGGAGCATGCGGAGCTGCTGGCGGAGGAAATGGAGCAGGGCACGCTCTCGGACCGCGGTGGTCCGGATGCGTTGCGCCTGTTCGCCGCCGTAGTGCGCGCCACCAATGACGACGCCTTCGGACAGGTCGGGCACGCCTGACCGCACCCGAGGGGGGATGCCTGGCCTCGCCAGGGGTGACATGACGCGGCCGCCGCGCTACCTCGGCATCGTCACCCGATATGCCGGGTTAGCACAGCGGTAGTGCAGCGGTTTTGTAAACCGAAGGTCGGGGGTTCGATCCCCTCACCCGGCACCACCGGCCTCCCGCGGCGGGAGGCGGGGGCCGCTTCTTCCCGCCAAGCCGGGCCGAACACCGCCCGACCCGCAGCCCGCCTGTGCCGATTGTGCCGCGCGCCGTCCGACAATGCCGAGCAGGCCGAGCGCCGTTGCAAACAGCGCCAAGGCGCCAGGCGCCGGCACAGCCACCACCTGATTGGTCAGGACCGTGAGGTTGTTCAATGCGAATCCGGCGCTGTCGTCCGTACTCCACAGGCCTGGAACCCAGGTGATGGTCAGGACGCTGGTCGCGGGAAATGTCGCGCCCCAGAACCCACTGTAGAAATTCGGGCCACCGCTCGACGACTGGTTCAAGTAGCTCGCGTCAAAGCCGAAGAACGGAATGTTCTGGGCGTTGCCCGAGTATCCGTGCGTGATGGAGAGGTCCCCCGCCAGTCCGACAATCTCGAAGGGCAGCACGTAGGTAAAGCGGAAGGCGCCGAAGCACGTATAGATGGAGGTGTTGCAGTCGAAGTTCCCCCTCAATTGCCCCGCCCCATTGTCAGGAAACAGCCACGCATTGCGTGAGCGGGTCCTGGTGTGGTCTGTGTAGGGGGGAGCCTTCACACCAACAGAAACGATTTCATTGCGCGTCTCATAGGTGAATGACCCGAACGCGTCTTCGCCGAGGATGTGGTGCTGCTCCGGCATCGCTGTCAGCACGTAGCCATCCTGGATGTATTCGCTGGCACTGCCATACCCAGTTCGCCAGATCGAAGGAGGCGGCCTGGCTTGAAGTCGTCGACGTAACAGTCAACAGTGCAGCAGCCAGCGCACTCCGATTAAGTCGCGTCGCGTCCCTCCGGCCCCTTTTTTGGGTCGCAAGCCTCCAGGAGCAAACGCAAAGCCAAGCGGGCGACACAAATTATTCAATACGTTATCACCTTAACGGCCGGATTTTGCGCAGAGATGTAAAATTTTCCGGCACGGATGCCTGCCGTCCAAACCAGCAGGCGAGCAAGTCATTCCGGCCTGGGTGAACGCAGTTGTTGACTCAAGATCAAATCTTCTTGCATCAAACGTGGTTGTGCACAGACTGTGTTCAGGGCGGAAGCGGATTTGCACTAATTTCAGATGGCATGCATTTTTTTCTTGATCGGCCGGCCGGCCTACATCACGATAAGGCGAGAAATCACCGGGCGCCTGATCAGATGATCTCGAAATATGCTCCGCTAACCCAGCTCCAGGCTTCTGAGACGGAGCGCTCTGCTCGCGGGCGTGCAGCGCCGGAGCGGCTGAGCCGCCGCGCCAGCCTACTGGTGATCGCGGGTGTTTCCACGCTTCTCTGGGTGGGCGTTGCGCTGATCGCGGGCAAGCTGCTCGGCTGAGGTGCCGGTCAGTCCGCCATCGCGGCGGAACGCGGCACCGCGGGTTCGCCCGGTCGCGGCGAACTGGTAAGGTTCAGCAGCCGCGCCACACCGCCGGAATCACCCAGCACGGCCGCCTTCTCAGCGCGCGTCAGCGTGGCAAGTGCGCCGTCCAAATCCTCCGCCTCCTCCAGCTTTGCGCAGCCCAGCAGCAGTGCAGGATCGAGCGGATCCAGTCGTGGGCGCCGCGGCGGCGGCAGCATGGCCAAATGGGCGTCCCGCAGCGCCGGATCAGCCGCCAGGCGCTGCACAGCCTCCATCGGGCGCGCCTGCTCCATCAACCGGCGTCGGATGGTGTTGGAGCGGTTCAGTACCGCCGGCGGGGCGGATTCCTCGGGAATTGCAAGCAGGCCGATCTGCCGCAGCCACGTCGCCCGCCGCGCCGTCAGTGCCGCCAACGGCACCGCCAGCGCCAGGCCCAGCGTCACCGGCAGCATCCACAACGCCAGATAGGGCGAAACGAGCCAAGAGGCGGCGCCGAACAGCAGGCCGAACAATGTGTGCCGCCAGTACAGCCGGAACACGGTTTGCCAACCGAGCGTGCCGTCGTCGCGCTGCTGCGGCTGCCAGCCGGAGTCGCGGCCCGTGATGATCGAGGCGACATCGACGCTCTGCGTCAGCATCGTCACCGGCGCCAGCAGCCCGGCGACCAGCGTCTCCACCAGCATGCTGAGAAAGGACCGGACGGTGCCGCCGATGCCGCGCCGTTCCTCCGGATTTAGCAGCAGCAGGAACCACGCCAGCAGCTTGGGCACCAGCAGCAGCGCCATGGTGCCGATGAACAGCCACATGGCGCGCACCGGGTCCACCACAGGCCATTCCGGGAACAGCGACGGGCCGGATGGGAAGTAGTTCGGTCGGATGAAGCGCACCTCCAGCGCGCCGAACACGCCGACCACCAGAAACAACAGCCAGAGCGGCGCGGTGATGTAGCTGCCGATCCCGGTGAACAGATGCAGCCGGCTGATCGGGTGTAGCCCACGCGCGCCCAGCACCGCCGCGTGTTGCAGGTTGCCCTGGCACCAGCGACGGTCCCGCACGGCGAGTTCGGTCAGCGATGGTGGGCTTTCCTCGTAGCTGCCGCGCAGCGCGGGCACCATGTGGACGGCCCAGCCGGCCCGGCGCAGCAGCGCGGCCTCGACGAAATCATGGCTGAGGATATGCCCGCCGAAAGGCTTCGGGCCGCGTAGGGTCGGCAGGCCGGCATGGTCGGCGAAGGCACGGGTACGGATGATGGCGTTGTGGCCCCAGTAATTGCCCTCCGCCCCATGCCACCAGGCGATACCGGCGGCGATCATCGGGCCATAGACCCGGCCTGCGAATTGCTGCATCCGGGCAAAGAAGGAATTGCCGTTGACGATCACCGGCAGGGTCTGGATCAGCCCGACATCGGGGTGCGCCTCCATCGCCGCGGCCAGGCGGACCAGCGCATCACCCTCCATCACGCTGTCGGCGTCCAGCACCAGCATCTGGGGATAGGCACCGCCGAAGCGCTGCACCCATTCGGCGATGTTGCCAGCCTTGCGCTCGTGGTTCTTCGGGCGGCGGCGGTAGAAGATATGCGCGTGGTCACCGGTGCGCTCGCGCAGCGCCAGAAACGCGGCTTCCTCCGCCACCCAGGCGTCGGGGTCGGTGGTGTCGCTCAGGATGAAGATGTCGAAATTCGCGCCGCGGCCGGTTGCTGCCAGGCTTTCGTGAATCGCCTGAAGCCCAGCCATCACCCGTTCCGGCGGCTCGTTGTAGACCGGCATCAGCAGGGCCGTCCGGTCGTGCAGGTCCGGTATCGGCGCGGCGGGATCGATGCCGAGGCGCCGCCCGCCGCCCGCCAGCAGGCTGCCGAAGCCGGCGAGCGCGCTGAGGAAGGACAGCGCGATCCAGCCGAACAGCGCCACGAAAAGCCCGAGCAGAACAAGCTGGATCGCGGTGGGCCGGCTGACGTCCAGCACCTGCGCCATTTCCCAGGCCCCGAATGCCGTCAGGGCCACCGCCCCGCCAAGCACCAGGAAGCGCCGCAGCGCCATCCAGCGCGGCGCGGAAGGTCGCGCGGTGGGGCCGGGCGCGGGCGCCTGGCGTAGCGACTGCACCGGCATCGGCAGCGGCGCCGCTGTCGGCAGATGGTGCCATTCCGCAGTGGGGTGGATTACGCCGTCCATCGGTAGAGCCAGGTCTCGGTCAGCGGCTGCTCGCCCAGCTTCAGCACGGCGCGCAGTTCCACCAGCCGTGCCGCACCCGGCACCAGTTCGAAATGCACGCGCCAGCCGCCATTCTGCGAATTGCGCTGCACCACCGTGTTGCGGATGGTGCCGGCGCTGTGCGTCAGATCGAGCGTCGGGCTGGCATCGGGCGGCACTTCACCAGCGCGGCCGCCCGCGACATCCAGCACGAACAGCCGCCCGGTCCGTCCGGCGCCGCCGATCCGGGTTTCCGTGAACTGCGCCAGCGCCGGGTTGCCAGGGAATACCGGCATCCAGTGCAGGCGATAGACGAAATTATACTCCTCGCCCGGCCGCATCGGCTGATCCGGCCGCCAGAAGGCGACGATGTTGTCGTGCACCTCGCTGTCGGTCGGAATCTCGACCAGTTGCACCTGCCCCGCCCCCCAATCGGCGATCGGCTCCACCCATAGCGAGGGGCGGCGCTCGTAGACTGCTTCCAGGTCGTTGTAGGAGGCGTAGTCGCGCTTCCGCTGCATCAGGCCGAAGCCGCGGGGATTGACCTCGCGGAACTGGCTGATCTGCAAATCGCGCGGATTGTGCAGCGGCCGCCAGATCTGCTCGCCGCGGGAGGTGGCGATCATCAGCCCGTCGGAATCATGCACCGCATTGCGGTAGTCATCGGTGCCGATCCGGTCATTGGGGGCGAAGAAATACATGCTGGTCAGCGGCGCGATCCCGGCCGCCACCAGCGCCACCCGCGGATAGATCACCGCCTGCACGTCGAAGACGGTGTTGTCGCCCGGGCGGATGGTGAAGCGGAACGCGGCGCTGGCGCTCGGGCTGTCGAGCAGCGCATGCACCACAACCGAATTGGCGCCCGCATGCGGGCGTTCCAGCCAGAAGGCGCGGAACAGCGGAAACTCCTCGCCGGCCGCATCGGCGGTCTTGATGGCGAGGCCGCGCGCCGAAAGCCCATAGATCTGCCCACGCCCGACCGCGCGGAAATAGGACGCCCCGAGGAACACCGCGAGCTCATCGAACACCCCCTGGGTGTTGAGCGGGTGATGGATGCGGAAGCCGGCATGGCCGAAACCGGCGCCCGGCGCCGGCCGATCGCCCAGCGTGAAGGCAGCCGGGTCATAGGGTATGGGCCGGCTGCGGCGGTCCACCACCTCATGCAGATCGACCTTCTGGGCGTAGAGGAAGCCGCGATGGAAAAGCTGGACGTTGAAGTCCGAATTGTCGCCGCGCCACATCGCCGCCTGTGGGTTGAAGCGCAGCGTGCGGTAATCGTCATAGCTGAGATCGGTCAGGCCGCGCGGCAGGGTGCTGTCCGGCGCCTTGTAATCCTGCCGTGCCAATTCCCGCGCCAGGTCGCGCACCGTGCTGTCGCTGAACGGCGTGCCGGCTGACGCCGCGGCCGGCTGCGCCTCCACCTCCTCGGCGGCGGAACGCAGGAACAGCGCGGAGGAGGCGATGAGGGTAAGGGCGGTTCGGCGGTGCAAGGCGGGCCCCCAATCGGCAGGTTGGCGCCAGCCGTGCGGGGGTTCCCGACGAGGCGTGGCACACACGTAACGAGGCCGAGCCTCGCCGGTTGCATCACCCCTGGTCGCTGTAATGCCGCACCGCAATATTTTGCGCGCGGCGGCTGCTTCAGGCGCGCTGCGCCTGTTGCAGCTGTGGCCCCTCGGCATCCTGGGGCTGCGGAAATTCCAGCCGCCAGGTGATGCCGGCCGGGTCGGACTGCAATTCGGCCTGGCCGCGCAGGTCATGCCTGACGCAGCGCTCGATCAACCTGGCCCCGAAGCCGCGGCGGCTGGCGCTGACAATCGGCCGGGTGGCACATTCGGCCCAGCGCAGATGGACCCACATCTCGCTTGCACCATCCGGCGCTGGCTGCTGCGCCCGCTCTGCCCCTGGTGGCGCCGGCGCCAGGGTCCAGGTCACCGCGACCTCTCCACCCGAATCCGGGCGGAGCGCGCCGTGCTTGGCGGCGTTGGTCGCCATCTCATGCAGCACCATGGCCAGCGACAGGGTCTGCTTCGCAGGCAGCGGCAGGTCCGGGCCGCGCACCAGCACCGCGGCGCCGAAGGGGGCCAGCGTGTCCCGCACCAGCGCATCGAGCCGCACCTGGCCATTCTCGGACGCGAACAGCGCATCCTGCGCCTTCGCCAGCAGCGAAAGGCGGGGGTTGAAGCTGCGCCGGAACTCATCCAGGGAGGCGCTCTGCGTCAAGGTCTGCGCCACCATGGACTGCACCACGGCCAGCGCGTTCTTCACCCGGTGGCGCAGCTCCGCCGTCAGCAATTCGCGCTGGCGTTCCGCATGGCGCCGCTCGCCGACATCGAGGAAAGCCGCCACCGCCAGCTTCACCCCACCGGCCGCGCGCACCGGCGCGGCACTGACCGACAGCACCGTCTCCCGTCCATCGGCGCGGCGGAGCGGCAGCTCGAGGCCTTCCGTCGTCGCGCCGGACTGGATGGCGGCGCGCAGCGGCCCGGCGAGCGGTTCGGGCAAGGGGATCGGTACCGGCTCGCCGCCCGTCCCCTCTCGGAGACCGGGGCATTCGAGCAGCGCGCGCGCCCGGGCATTGCGGAACACCTCCCGCCCCGAGGACATCTCGGCCAGCACGACGGCGACCGGCATTTCGCCGAGTACGTCGCGCAGCCGCGCCTCACCCTCCCGCAATTCCTGCTCCCGCATCGCGACGGCATCGGCCAGGGCGTTGAAGCCGGCGGCAAGGCGGCCGATCTCGCTGCGGTCGTCGCTATGGCTGCGGGCGGCATGGTCGCCGGCGGTCCAGCGCCGCATGGTCTCCAGAAGCTGGTCGACCGGGCGGCTCAGGTAGATCCGGCCGAACAGCCAGGCGGCGGCCAGGGCCGAGAGCAGACCAGCCAGCACCATCAGCACGGCGCGCTGCGTCCCTTGGTTCACCTGCCGCAGCGCCGGCCCGGTCGGGAAGCCGGCGCTGACATAAAGTCCCGGCGCGCCGGCGCCGACCGGCACATAGCCCAGGATCTGCGGCGTACCGTCCTCGCCCATGATCTCGATCGCCCCGGGCTCGGCGGCCTGGACCAGCGCGCGGATGGGGGCTGGCACCGCGGTGCCGATGAAATCCTGCGGCTGCGGCATGCGGGCGACGATGAGGCCCTGGGCGTCCGCCACCGTCACGGCGACGTCGGGCGGCATGGCGCCGGCGGCGACCAGATTGTCCGAAAGCCAGACCGTGTCGATGCTGGTGATGGCGACTCCGGCGAAACGACCCTCGGACATGATGGGCAGGGCGAGGGGCAATATGCGCCGCACCCCGCCGCCCGGACGGGGCACTTCCATCACTGCGCCGATCTCGAAGGCCCCGCTGTCCCGTGCCCGCAGGAAATACGGCCGGGTGGCGATGCTGCTGGGACCGGCGGCACCGGCGGAGCTGCACAGGATGCGCCCCTCCGCGTCGCTCACGCCGATCGAGGCGTAGCGCGGCAGGCGGGCGCTCAGCGCCGCGAGCCCGGTACCGCAACCGGGATAGGTACCGCCGCGCAGATGCGCTTCGCCTAGCGCCGCCAACAGGTTGCGAGCGCCTTCCAGCACGCGGTTGAGCTCGGAGGCGGATTGCAGCGCAAATCGTTGCGCCTCGGCGCGCACCTCCGCGAGGCGTCCCTGGCGGGAGGCAACCTCATGCCAGGCCTGAATCGCCAGCGATGGCATGACGGCCGCCGCACATAGCACGGCGATGCGTGTCGAAAGGCGCATCCGGGTAGTTTATTCCCTGTACGCAACTAAATCTTTGTCGAGGTCTGGGAACTAGCTGCGTCAAACACAAGTCGCAAGCGAAACCGAAGTCAAACCTTTTACCGGCGCCGCAGACGGCAAAAAGGGGCGCCCGAAGACGGGCGCCCCCTTCCGAAAATCAAACTGCGCAACGATGGGGTCAGGCAACGTCGCCGGGGCGGCGCAGGGTCGGGTCATTGGCCAGCCGCATATCGTCATGCGCGGTGCCGATCGGGCGCGCACCGACGTAGCCAGGATTGCGCGTCGGGTCCTTGGCCGGGTCCCAGCCATCGGTGCGCCACTCCGCCTGGCGGGATTCCATGTCCACCGGGCCATGCTGCTGCAGGATCCGCTCCGCCTCGGCAGCGCGGCCTTCCTCGGCGCGCACGGCGACCAGGTGGCCACCGCGACGCAGACCCTCGGAGTAGGTCCCCGCATGTTCCTCCTCGACCCCGGCCGAGGTCAGGGTGCCGATCAGGCCGCCCGCGGCGGCGCCGACGCCGGCGCCGGTCAGCGTGGCGACAAGCCAGCCGGCCGCGACCAGCGGACCGATGCCCGGAATGGCCAGGGCGCCGATGCCGGCCAGCAGGCCGGCGCCGCCACCGACCACGGTGCCGAGCGAAGCGCCGGTCGCCGCGCCGGTTTCGGTGGTCGTGTCGGCGGTGGTGCCGGTCATGCCGCTGCCGGCGCCGCCGCGGATCGAATCCGCACCGACCTGGTTCCGCGCCGCGCCTTCATTGGCGCTGCCCATATAGGTGATGTCGTCATGCGCGAAGCCGGCGGCCTCCAGGCTGCGCACCGCCGCATGTGCGGTGGCGGAATTGTCGAAAAGCCGGGCGATGGTACGGGTTGCCATGGGTCAGGTTCCTCTCTTGCAATGTCTGGCGCTGATGCGCGCGGCCTCCGTGCCCTGAGCGATCAGGCCCTGGCGGGATGCCGCGCGCGGCTTGCGGCTGGGTCAGTCCGTGGCGACGATGTTGCCCTGGTAGTCGAGCGCAACACCGGTCGGCCGGCCGTTGCGGACGGCGCGACCACGCCAGACGCCCTGCTCGTCCAGGCGCAACGCCTGCACATCGGCATAGCCACCATCCTGCATGCGGGACCGGGCCTGGCCCTCGGTGAAGGAATTCGCCCCGCTCAGCGGCGCCACATCGCTGCGGGCTTCACCCGGCGTGGTGGTGCGCGGCATCATCGCCCCGGCACCCTGCGCGGGCGCCATCGGCGTGGTGGTGCCGGTTGCCGCGGTGCCACCGGTGGCGGGCGCGCCCATCATCGGCGCTGCGCCAGGGTGCGTGCCCGCCGAGCCCATCGGCTGACGGGAGCCGGGCAACGGCCCGCTGGCGCCGGGATTGGTCTGGGCGGCGCGGCCGCCCTGCGGCGAGGCCGGATCGGCCGGCGCAATGCGCGGCGCGCTACCCGTTTGCGCGGTGCCGGGCTGGCTGCTGCCCATCGCACCGCCCATCCCGGGCGCCTGGTCCGCACGGCTGCCGGGCGGCATCGGAGTGGGGTTGATGTTACGCGCCGGAGCGCCCGCGCCCTGACCGCCACTGCGCTCACCCTGCTGCGTCACTGGCTGACCGGCCGGGCCCAGATTGGGAACGGTGGCGCTGGGCGAGGTGCTCTGCGCGAAGGCGCCGCCGGAAAGGCCGAGAACAGCCGCGACCGCGCCTGCGAGTGCCATGTGCCGTGTGGTCATGGATGATCCTCCGAGTTGGTGTCCGAGCTCTGACCGGGTGTCGAGCACCCGCACCATTCCAGAACGCCGGCAGACCCGGATTGTTCGTCTCGTCCCCGGTATGGCCCCGCACAGCGGCGCGAGGACTCCGCGCTTCAGCCCTTGCCGCGCGCCACGAAACCTGCATCCGGCTGCGGTCCGGTGATGGCGAGGGCGGCATTCGCGAAGCGCGGATCATCCGTCACTTCGGCGCCGAGCCAGGCCGGCAGGCGGGGCTGCACCGTCTCATCCGCCAGTTCGACCTCCGCCAGCATCAGCCCGGCGAAATGCGCCGGCGCCTCGAACACGTCCACGGTCCAGATATGGCCCTCATGCGGGACCTCGTAGCGGGTCTTCACCAAAGGCGGAGCGGCACAGAGCGCCAGCAGACCTTCCGCATCCTCGGCCGGGATCGGGTATTCGAATTCAGGGCGGGCGCGCCCCAGGCTGCCCGCCAGCGCCGGACCCTTGATGGTCAGGAAGGCGCGTGTGCCGGCCAGCCGCACCCGGACATGGGCGGCGTGCGGGCCGGGGGCGGCGAGGTAGCCCTGGCGCATCGGCACCCCCGGCCCGTCCACCGCCTGGCGCCATCCCTCATCCGCCACCAGGAACTTCCGCTCGATCTCGATGCCCATCCGGCGCCTCCATACAGGTGGAGGCTACCGCAGCGGCACCGGAGCGCCCACATCTGCGGCGACATGAACATCCTCACCCCCGTCCAGACCCTCGTCGAGTTCTTCCCGCAGAAGCGCCCGGTGCCGTCCGGCGGCCCGCCGCTGCGCGTCGTTTCCCCCTATGAGCCCAGTGGTGACCAGCCGGCGGCCATCGCCACCCTGCTGGAAGGGCTGGGTAAGGGGGAGCGCGACCAGGTGCTGCTGGGCGTCACCGGCTCCGGCAAGACCTTCACCATGGCCAAGGTGATCGAGGCGGTACAGCGGCCGACGCTGGTCTTGGCGCCGAACAAGACCCTGGCGGCGCAGCTTTATGGAGAGATGAAGTCCTTCTTCCCCGACAATGCGGTGGAATACTTCGTCAGCTACTACGACTACTATCAGCCGGAGGCCTATGTGCCCCGGACCGACACCTACATAGAAAAAGACGCGCAGATCAACGAGCAGATCGACCGGATGCGGCATTCCGCCACGCAGTCGCTGCTCGAACGCTCGGACGTCATCATCGTCGCGTCGGTGTCCTGCATCTACGGTATCGGCTCGGTCGAAACCTATTCGCGCATGGTGGTGAAGCTGGAGCGCGGAGGGAAGATCGAGCGCGACGTGCTGATCAAGGGCCTGGTCGAACAGCAATACCGCCGCAACGACAGCGCCTTCCAGCGAGGTACCTTCCGGATCCGCGGCGAGACGGTCGATATCTGGCCCTCCCAGCTGGAAGATCGCGCCTGGCGGGTCAGCCTGTTCGGGGATGAGATCGACGGGCTGAAGGAATTCGACCCGCTCACCGGGGAAATCACGGCGGACCTCGACCGCGTCGCGATATACGCCAACAGCCACTACGTGACGCCGCGCCCAACCATGCAGCAGGCGATCATCAGCATCAAGGCGGAGCTGAAGGAAAGGCTGGCGGAGCTGAACGCGGCCGGCCGCCTGCTGGAAGCCCAGCGCCTGGATCAGCGCACCACCTTCGACATCGAGATGCTGGAGACCACCGGCGTCTGCAAGGGCATCGAGAACTACTCGCGGTATCTCACCGGCCGCAAGCCGGGCGAGCCGCCGCCCACCCTGTTCGAATACCTGCCGGAGAACGCGCTGCTGGTGGTGGATGAAAGCCACGTCACCGTGCCGCAGATCGGCGGCATGTATCGCGGCGACTTTGCGCGCAAATCGGTGCTGGACGAATTCGGCTTCCGGCTTCCGTCCTGCAAGGACAACCGGCCGCTGAAATTCGAGGAATGGGACGCCTATCGCCCCACCACCGTCTTCGTCAGCGCCACCCCCGGCCCGTGGGAGATGGAGCGCACCGGCGGCGTCTTCGCGGAACAGGTGATCCGCCCGACCGGCCTCGTTGATCCGGTCACGGAAATTCGCCCGGTCGAGGGCCAGGTGGACGACTTGCTGGCCGAATGCCGCAAGGTGGCGCTGGCCGGAGGCCGCATCCTGGTCACCACCCTGACCAAGCGGATGGCGGAGGATCTGTCCGAATACATGACGGAAACCGGCATCCGCTGCCGCTACCTGCACTCGGACGTGGACACGCTGGAGCGCATCGAGATCATCCGCGATTTGCGCCGCGGCGTCTTCGACGTGCTGATTGGCATCAACCTGCTGCGCGAAGGGCTGGACATTCCCGAATGCGCCCTGGTGGCGATTCTGGACGCCGACAAGGAAGGCTTTCTACGCTCCACCACCGCGCTGATCCAGACCATCGGCCGCGCCGCGCGCAACGTGGATGGGCGCGTGGTGCTGTATGCCGATGTGATGACCGAAAGCCTGAAGAAGGCGCTGGGCGAGACGTCTCGGCGCCGGACCAAGCAGCAGGAATGGAACGCCGCGCACGGGATCACGCCCACCTCCATCCGCCGCGACATCTCGGACGTGCTGCAATCCGTCTATGAGCAGGATTACGTGACGGTCGAGGCGGTGGAGGGCGACGGCACCGCCAACTTCGTCGGCAAGGATATCGGCGCCAGCATCGCGGAGCTGGAAAAGCGCATGCGCGCCGCCGCCGCCGACCTGGAATTCGAGGAAGCCGGGCGGCTGCGCGACGAGATCAAGCGGCTTGAGGCGCTGGAGCTCGGCCTGCAGCCCAACATGGCCGGGCGGTCGCTACAGGACAGTGCGCCGCGCGGTGGCGCCGCCGGGTCCGGCAAGGGGCGGGCGAAGCAAGATTGGAAGCCGAAGCCGATGGGGCCGGGCGGCGGCGGCTACGACCCGAACAAGGCTAAGGGCGGGCGCGGCAGGCGGCGCGGCTGATCGCGGGGACGTGACTTCTTGTGGCAAGGTCAAGGCAGATCCCGCCGCATGGCCGCCCCAGGTCTCAGGCCTATTCGTCCCCGCAACCAATTGGGGAACGAATCACATGCGATTTTCGGCAAGCAGGCTTTTTCCGCGCCTGGCAGTGGCCAGCGCGCTTCTCATCCCCCTGGCAGCCTGCGAGGGCATGTCCCGTGGCCAGCAGCGGGCCCTCTCCGGCGGTGCCATCGGCGCGGCGGGCGGTGCTGCCGTCGGCGCCATCACGGGCGGGTCCGCCGTGACCGGCGCCCTGATCGGCGGTGCCGGCGGCGCGGCGGTGGGTGCGCTGACCACCCCCAGCGGCGGCCGCCGCCGCTAAAGGCTTCAATCCGGGCGGCGAGCACGGCGACGTGCCAGCTTCGCCAGCCCGGCCGCATCGAAGTCATCGCGCGTCGTATCGATGATGAAGGGCAGCCGCCCACCCGGGCGGCGCAGGATGACGGCGAAGGACCAGGCGCCGCGCGCAGGGTAGCGCCGCTCCGGCGCCGTCGCCCGGTGCAGGGCGGCCCAGGGTAGCAGGTGGCGGCGCCGGCCGCGGAAGCCCAGCGTCTCCACCAGCAGGCCGCCCGGCAGGGCTCGGATTTCCGTGACATAGAGGCTGCGATACAGCTCCATCCCCAGCGCCATGACAGCCAGGATCGGGGCCAGGATCACCAGTGCCAGCGCATCGCCCGCCGGCCCTAGCCAGGCCAGCGCCACGGCACTTAGCGCGACGGCCAGGGCTGCGGCCCATAGCCCATACTGCACCACCCGCGCCCGCCCCTGCCGGGTGTTGCGATAAAGGCTGCCTTCCGCCGTCACCGCGGCGAACCGGGTCTGTGCCACCCCTTCGGCCGTTGCCGCATGGTGCTTCCTCCGCATCTGTCATCCAGCAGAACGCCTGCGCCGGGCGCGGGTCAACCGGCGTTTGCTGCATTGGCCATCCCGCCGAGACCGGGCTATCTGCCGCGGCGCATGACCCCCGCCCTTCCCCTACCGCTCCCCCTGGCCGATTCCGTGCCGCGTGCCGCCTTCGTCACCGGTGGCGGCAAACGCCTGGGCCAGGCGATGGCCTTGGCGCTGGCCGGGGCGGGGTTCGACGTGGCGATCCATTACGGCACCAGCGCAGCGGAGGCGGCGGAGACCGTCGCCCGCATCAAGGCGCTCGGCCGCCGCGCCGTGGCGCTGCAGGCCGATCTGGCGAAGGAGGCGGAGGTGGCGCCGCTGATCGGCCAGGCGACCGCGGCGCTGGGCCCGATCGGGGTGCTGGTCAACAACGCTTCCACCTTCGAGCGTGACGAATGGCATGACGCGACGCGGGAAAGCTGGGACGCGCATCTGGAGGCGAATCTCCGCGCCCCGTTCGTGCTGGCCCAGGCCATGGCGCGCGGCCTGGCTGCTCCGATCCAAGGCGTCCTGAGGCAAGGCGTCATCGTCAATCTGCTGGACCAGCGGGTCTGGTCGCTGACGCCGCATTTCATGTCCTACACCGTGTCCAAGGCGGCGCTGTGGACGCTGACCCAGACGCTGGCGCTGGCATTGGCGCCGCGGATCCGGGTGAACGCCATCGGGCCGGGGCCGGCACTTCCCTCCCCGCGCCAATCCCAGGAACAATTCGACCGGCAATGCGCCTCCGTGCCGCTGCGGCATGGGACCGGGCCGGAGGAGGTGGCGCGCGCCCTGCTCGCCATCCTGTCCCTGCCGGCGATGACCGGGCAGATGATCGCGCTGGATGGCGGGCAGCATCTGCAGTGGGCGCCAACGGCCGGCGCCGCGGAGATTGCCGAATGATCCAGGCGCCGAACATCTACGTCCCGGACGCCGCGCGTGGCACGCGGGTGGTGTTCCTGCGCGGGCTGGAGCTGATGGCCCGGCTCGGCATCTACGCGCACGAAAAGGCCGGCCCGCAGCGCATCATCCTGAGCGTTGAATTGCTCGTGGAGGATGATGCCGCGCCGGCGGCGATTGGGCCGGATGATTTTCGCCGCGTGGTGGATTACGAGCGCCTGGTGCTGGCCGCCCGCGCCACGGTGGCGGAAGGTCATGTGCTGCTGGTGGAGACGCTGGCGGAGAAGGTGGCGCTGGCGGCGCTGGCCGACCCGCGGGTGGAGCGCGCGCGGGTGACGGTGGAAAAGCCGGACGCCTTTCCGGACGTCATGACCGTGGGCGTGGTCGTCGAGCGCGTGCGCGCCGGGTGACGGGGCCCGGGGATAAGTCTGCCCATCCTCCGATCAGCAAAATCGGTATACCAGGACGGCAGGTCCGCCGCGCCAAGCGGGTGCTGCGCGCGCAACGGACATTCTTCGGATGTCGCGCCTAGCCATCCAAACGACACAAAGCGTGCGCCTCTGGAAGGGGTTGCGGGGCGACTTTTCCACCGCGCTGCCGGAAGCCGGTGAAGGTTTTTTGTGTCAACATGGAAGTTGTACTTGACCGCTTGATTTCTCGGTGGCTGATCCGAATTTCTAGCAAGATCAAATGGTTAACAAAACCGCCCAAAAATTGGGCAATGATGTGTGACTGGCGGATGACGGCCATTTCCGTGGTGTCCGCGGCGTTCGATCCACAGAGTTTTCCACAGCTTCGGTGGAAAAGCCCGAGGCGACCCACCGAGGCATCAGCATTGCATTTCACGCATGGCACCACGCGCCGATGACCGAGCCTGAAACCCCCGCCGCGGCACCGCAGCTGACCGGCCTCGCGATCATCGAGCGTGCGCTGGAGACGCTGCCGCTCGCACCTGGCGTCTATCGGATGCTCGATGCCAAGGGGGATGCGCTGTATGTCGGCAAGGCACGCAGCCTGAAGCGGCGGGTGTACGCCTACACCCAGGTGCCTCGCCTGCCGGAACGCCTGCGTCGCATGGTCTTTGAGACCCGCAGCCTGGAGGTGGTGACCACGGGCAGCGAGGCCGAGGCGCTGCTGCTCGAAGCCAACCTCATCAAGAAGTTGCGGCCGCGCTACAACATCGTGCTGCGGGACGACAAATCCTATCCGTGGCTGGTGATGACGGAGGACCACCCCTGGCCGCAGATTGCCAAGCATCGCGGCGAACGGCGCAAGGGCGCCAGCTACTGGGGTCCCTTCGCCAGCGCCTGGGCGGTGAACCAGACCCTGACGGCGCTGCAGAAGGTGTTCCTGCTGCGGACCTGCCGTGACACGGTGTTCGACAGCCGCACCCGCCCCTGCCTGCTGCACCAGATCAAGCGCTGCTCCGCCCCCTGCGTCGAGCGCATCTCGCGCGAGGATTACGCGGCGCTGGTGCGGGAGGCGAAGGACTTTCTGGGCGGCGGCATCCCCTCGCTCCAGCGCAAGATGGCGGCGGAGATGGAGGAGGCAGCCGAGAAGCTGGAATTCGAGCGCGCCGCCAGCCTGCGCGATCGCATTCGCGGCCTGACCCATGTGCAGGGCAGCGATCGCATCAACCTGGATGGTGTGAACGACGCCGATGTGGTCGCCCTGCACCAGATGGCCGGGCAGTCCTGCGTGCAGGTCTTCTTCTTTCGCGGCGGCCGCAACAACGGCAACCGGCCCTTCTTCCTGTCCCATGCCAAGGCGGAGCAATCGGCGGAGGAGGTGCTCGGCGCCTTCCTCGCTCAGCTTTATGATGACCTGCCGCCCCCACCCCTGGTCCTGGTCAGCCACGACCCGCAGGACGCGCCCCTGCTGGCGGAAGCGCTGAGCCTGCGCGCCGGCCGCAAGGTGGAAATCCACCGCCCGCAGCGCGGCGCGAAAAGCGCCGCCATGGACCACGCCGCCACCAATGCGCGAGAGGCGATCGAGCGCCGCATGGCCGAAGGCGCTGCCCAGGCCGACCTGCTGGCCGGCGTCGCCCGCATCTTCGACCTGGCCGCGTCGCCGGAGCGCGTGGAGGTCTATGACAACAGCCACATCATGGGCACCAACGCCTATGGCGTGATGGTCGCCGCCGGCCCCTCCGGCTTCCTGAAATCCGCCTATCGGAAATACGGCATCAAGGGCCCCGCGCCGACGATGACGCCCGCCCCCGCACCGCGGGGCGGTGACGATTTCGCGATGATGCGGGAGGTGTTCGAGCGCCGCTTCGGCCGCGCCCTGAAGGAGGATCCAGGCCGCGAAGGCGAAAGCTGGCCCGACCTCGTGCTGATCGATGGCGGCCAGGGCCAGCTTACTGCGGCACGGGAAATCCTGGCCGAGCTTGGCGTGGACGACATTCCCCTGGTCGCCATGGCCAAGGGACCGGACCGCGATGCAGGCCGCGAATGGTTCCACCAGGCTGGCCGGGACCCGATCCAACTGCCGCCGCGTGACCCGGTGCTGTACTACCTTCAGCGTCTGCGGGACGAGGCGCACCGCTTCGCCATCTCCACCCACCGCACCGGCCGATCCAAGGCGCTGGTGCGGTCGGAGCTGGATGATGTGCCGGGCGTTGGCGCAGCTTTAAAGCGCAAGCTGCTGAACCATTTCGGCTCTGCCCGCGGGGTGCGCAACGCGGCGCTGACGGATCTGGAAAATGCGCCCGGAATCGGCCCGGCCGTCGCCCGGCGCATCCATGGCCATTTCCACCCGGGCGCCGGGCCGGGTAGAGTGTCGGAAGGCTGAGTGAAGATGAACGCCGGATGAATCAGTGCCGACCGACCTCCCCAATCTTCTGACGCTGTCGCGCATCGCGGCGATCCCGGTGCTCGTGCTGTTCGCCACGCTGCGTGAGCCGTGGACGGACCTGGTTGCCTGCGCCATCTTCTCGGCCGCGGCCATCACCGATTATTTCGACGGCAAGCTGGCACGGTCCCGCCAGCAGATCAGCGATTTCGGGCGGATGCTGGACCCGATCGCGGATAAACTGCTGGTCGGCGCCGCGCTGATGCTGCTGGCCGGCAATGGCCAGCTCAGCACCTTCGGCCTGTTCCCGGCCATCATCATCCTGCTGCGGGAAATCCTGGTCTCCGGCCTGCGCGAGTACCTGGCCGGGCTGAAGATCGGCCTGCCGGTGACCAACCTCGCGAAGTGGAAGACCGGCTTCCAGATGGGTGCGCTCGGCGCGCTGCTGGCCGGCGACAGCGGCGCCGCGGTGATCTGGCTGTCCTGGCTGCCGGTGTCCCTGATCGGGGAGGTAATGCTGCTGGTCGCGGCGGTACTCACTCTGGTAACTGGATGGGACTATCTCCAGGCCGGGCTGCGCCATGTCGGCCGCGCCTCGGCGCCCCCGGCGCCGACGCCGCCGGCACAGCCTTCGCTACACTCTTGAGGCATTTCCCTCTGCGGCGCATCTTCCGCCCGAACCTCGCGATCACGGGAGCCGACATGGCCGCCGAACCTACCTGCCCTTCCCTGAACCGTGGCCTGCGCGGCGCACCACTGGCAGCGCTGCTGTTGCTGGCTGGCTGCTCCACCGGCGAGGTGGGCAGCACCGTCTCTTCCACCATGGACCGCATCTGGTCGCCCTTCATGGGCCCGACCCATGTGGTGGCCTCCGACAGCCTGACCGTCCAGCGCGTGCGCGGTGCCAACCCGACCGTGGAGCCGCTTGTGCCCGAGGCCGGTGATGTCTGGCCGGTGCAGGAGGCAGAGCGGACCACCATGATGGGCGGGCCGGATGAGGCGATGCGCAACATCCCGGTCTATCGGCCCTCGTTGATCCAGGGTGCGCCGGCCGCTGCCTCCCCGGTGCCCACGCCAGGTGACCGGCCGATCCGGCGCGGGTCTTCGACCCCGCCGGGCAATCTGGGCGCGCCGCCCGATTTCGCCCGATCCCCGGCCTCCCCCGCCCCGGCTGGCGCCAGCAGCCCGCCTGCCACCCGCCGCCTCACCAGCCCCAGCCCCGTGCCGGGCCAGCCCGGCCCGCAGGGTGGTGGAGCGGTGATCCGCGATGGCAATGTCGAGACCTGGATCGGCCCCGATGGCCGCACCAGCACGCGCGTGGTGCCGAACTGAGGGAGGCAACCGCCCCTTGAAGATCCTGTATTTCGCCTGGGTGCGGCAGAAGGTCGGGCTGGCGGAGGAGGATGTGGCACCGCCAGCCTCGGTCACCGATGTGGCCGGCCTTGTCGGCTGGCTCGCCGGCCGCAGCCCCGGCCACGCGGCGGCCTTCGCCGATCCGCGCCAGGTTCGCGCGGCGGTGAACCAGGACTTTGCTACTGCCGACCAGGCGGTGGCGGTGGGCGATGAGGTTGCCTTCTTCCCGCCCGTGACGGGGGGCTGAAATGCTCACGGTTCGGGTTCAGGAAACGCCCTTCGATCTTGGCGCGGAATCGGCTGCGCTGACCGACGGGCGGGATGATATCGGCGGGCTGGCCAGCTTCGTCGGGCTTTGTCGGGCGGATGACGGGCTGGCGGCGCTGGTGCTGGAACACTACCCGGGCATGACCGAGCGTGCCCTGCAGAAGATCGCCGAGGAGGCCTGGGCGCGCTGGCCGCTGACCGGCTGCACCGTGATCCATCGCGTCGGGCGCCTGGTGCCGGGGGCGCCGATCGTGCTGGTGCTCACCGCCTCCGCCCATCGCGCCGCGGCGCTGGAGGCCTGCGCCTTCCTGATCGACTGGCTGAAGACCTCCGCCCCCTTCTGGAAGCGGGAGGAGTTTGCCGGTGGCGACAGCCGCTGGGTCGAGGCCAAGGCCGCGGATGATGCCGCGGCCGCGCGCTGGGCGAAGCCGGCTTGATTTTGCGCCCGATGGCCATGGGGGCGGCGATTCTGGCCGGCGGGTTGCTGCTGGTCTGGCCGGCCTTCCTGAACGGCTACCCGCTGCTGTTCAGCGATACCGGCGCCTTCCTGCACCAGACGACTGGCCCCCTGGTGATCTGGGACAAGCCGCATGTCTACGGCCCGCTGATGCACCTGTTCCATTGGCGGTTGAGCCTGTGGGGGCCGCTGCTGGCGCAGGGGTTATGCGTGTCCCACCTGCTGTGGCTGGCGCAACGGGCATTGCGGGGGCGGGCCGCGCCGGGGTGGCACCTGGCCATCTGCCTCGGCACCGCGCTGCTGACCACGGCGCCCTTCACCATCGCGCTGCTGATGCCGGATGTCTTCGCGCCCATCGTGCTGCTGGCGCTGCTGCTGCTGGGCTTTGCGCGGGCGGCGCTGTCGCGTGCGGAGTGCCTGTGGCTGGGGCTGCTGGCGGCCATCGGCATCGCCACCCACCTGTCCCATGTGCCGCTCGCGCTGGCCATGGTGGTGTTCGTGGCGCTGGTGGCGCGGCGGCTTTGGCCGCTGCTGCGGGTGACGGCGCCGCTGGCCGCGGCGATCCTGCTGCTGCTCGGCACCAATCATTGGGGCCATGGCCGCGCCGTGCTGTCGCCGCATGGCGCCACCTTCGCGCTCGCCCGCCTGCAGGCCGATGGCCCGGCCGCCGCCGTCATCCGAGACCGTTGCCCGGATTCGGGCTGGTACCTGTGCGCCTTCACCGACCGGTTGCCGATGGATAGCGACGCCTTCCTCTGGGAGGCGGACAGTCCGGTGAACCGCGCGCCGGACGGCACACCCCGCTTCCTCGGCGGCGCGCTGCTCTCGGCCGAGGCCAGCGTGATCGTGTCGGAGACGCTGCGGACCCATACGCTGGAGGTCGCCCAGACCACCGCGCTGAACGCGCTGCGCCAGATGGTGCTGGCCACGGTGGGCGATACGCTGGTGGAAACCCATTTGGCCGCCGCCGTCCGGCCGCGCATCGCGGAGGGGTTTCCCGCCCGCGAACTGGCCGCCTATGACGCCGCCCTGCAACCGCGCGGCCTGCTACCCGCGGCGGCCGCGCCCTTCCTGATCGCGCATGTCCCGGTGCTGCTGGCCGGCGCGGTGCTGGCACTGTTCGCCTGGTGGCGCAGCCTGGGCGACCGGCAGCGCATCGGGCTGGTGGTGGGTGTGCTGGTCGGTGTCTGCGCCAATGCGCTGGCCACCGGCGGCCTGTCCAAGCCGCATTTGCGCTATGAGGCGCGAATTCTCTGGCTGATGCCGCTGATCGCCGGTCTGGCGCTGGCCCCCCGATCACGTCCCGCGGAGACCGCCGAAGGGCGCGTGGCCCTGGGGTGACCGCGGCTGTCCCGGCGCCGAAACTGCCGGCGATGTCGCATGCCCCCCGCTTCCTCGCGCTGCTGGCCGTACTGGCCGGGGCGCCCTTCTTGGTCTGGCCAGCCTGGCTGAATGGCTATCCGCTGGTCTTCATCGATACCGTTTCCTACCTGCTGCACACCACGGTGCCGGAGGTGCCCTGGGACAAGACGCAGGCCTATGGCCCCTTTCTGCACCTGTTCCATTGGCAGCGATCGCTGTGGGCGCCGGTGCTGGTGCAGGGGCTGATCGCGTCGCACCTCATCTGGCTGTTGCAGGGCGCGGTGCGGGGGCGGCCACATCTTGGCTGGCATGTGCTGGCCTGCGCCGGGGTGGGGCTGCTGACCTCGGCGCCCTGGTTCCTGGCGACGCTGATGCCGGATGCGCTGACCGGGCTGCTGCCGATCTGCCTGTATCTGCTGGCCTTCGGGCGGGTGACTTTGGGCCAGACGCTGTGGGTGGGCAGCTTGGCGGTGCTGGCGGTGGCCGCCCACCTCTCGCATCTGCCGGTGGCGCTGGCGCTGCTGGCGCTGACGCTGGTGCTGACCTGGCGGCCTGGGCCGGTGCTGCGGGCGGGGCTGCCGGTGGCGCTGGCGGTGCTGCTGCTGTGCACGGCCAATGCCATCGCCTTCGGACGCTTCACGCCATCCCCGCACGGGTCCGCCTTCCTGCTGGCGCGGCTTCAGGCCGACGGGCCGGCGGCGGCACTGCTGCGGGATCGCTGCCCGGATGCCGGCTGGCATCTCTGCGCCTTCACCGACCGACTGCCGATCGACAGCGACGAATTCCTCTGGGACGAGACCAGCCCGCTGAACCGGGAGGCCGATGGCAGTCTGCGCCGCATGGGCGGGATGCGCGGCGCGGAGGAAGCGCGCGCCATCATCGCCGAGACGCTTGCCGCCTATCCCGCCGAGGTCGCCGCCGCGGCGCTGCGGAATGGGCTGGCGCAGCTCGGCAAGATGCAGGTGGGCGATACGCTGGTGCCGGACCACCTGGCGGCCTCCGCCCGCCGCGCCATCGAGGGTCATTTCCCGGCGGAGGAATTGGCGCAGTTCGATACCGGGGCGCAGATGCGCGGCATGCTGCCGGGACTGGCCGCGCCCTGGCTGCTGCCCCATCTGCCGGTTTTGCTGGCCAGCCTCGGCGGCGCGCTGTGGCTCGGCTGGCGCGCGGCGCGGGCGCGGGACTGGCCGCGCGCGGCGCTGCTGGTCTTCGCGCTCGGCGCGCTGGCGGCGAATGCGGCGGCGGCTGGCGCCCTGTCCAAGCCGCATGACCGCTACCAGGCGCGCATCGTCTGGCTGCTGCCGCTGGCGGTAGGACTGGCCGCGATGCCGCGCGGGCGGCCGCTTCAGTAGAAGAAGCGTTCCTCCACCACCTTGCCGTCGCGCACGGTGTAGAGGCCGATTTCCGCCATCTGCACGCGCTGGCCGGTTTCCTTCGTCGTCACATCCATCTCGAAGCGCAGCGCGAACTGGTCGCCATGCACGAAGGGGCCTTCGGTGGTGGTGGAGTGGATTTCATGGTTGGCGTACCACCATTCCCCCTTGCCCTTCACCGCCGCCCGGCCGCGCACCTCGGACATCGGGCCGTCCATCGCCTCCAGGCTCACCACATCCTCCGCCCAGTAGCGTTCGCCGGCTTCGTCGTGCTTGTCGGCCTTGCAGAGCGCGGCAAAGCCTTCGGCAACTTCCCGGACGGTCATCTGCGTATTCCCTTTTTGTTCCCTTCGTGCAGGCTAATTCGGCGCGCAGCCGCCAGCCAATGACATTTTCGTTTCACCCGGCGCACGCGCTGATGAGCCGGGTGATGTCGGCCCAGTTGATGCTGCATTCCGGCATCGGGTGGCCCAGCCTCTCCCGAGTCACCACCGGGCCGAGCACGCCGCCGAAGCGCTTGGCCAGCCGCGGCAGGTCTTCCTGCCCGGCGGGCACCGCCAGCGTCGCGGCGCGCGCGCCCTCATTCCGCAGGCGCTGCGCGATGAGGCCGAGCAGGGACCGGCCGATGCCGCGGCCGCGCATCTTCTCCCGCACCTCCAGATGGTCGATCTGCGCCGTCGTCCCTTGCAGGCTGGCGCTGACGAAACCCTCCAGCTGATGGCCCGTCATCGCCACCAGCACCTGCCCCGGCCGCTTGCGGCCGCGCAGCAGCGCCTGCCAATGCGCCACCATCGCCTCCTCCAACGGGTCCTCGATGAAATCCTCGTCGAAGACTGTCGCGTGGGAGACGCGCCAGAGATCGGCATGAAGCTGGCTGATCCGCGCCACATCGCCCACGCGCGCCGTTCGAAGTTCCAGCGGCATCAGGCGGCCTGCTTCCAAAAAGTGGAGCCGAAAAGGGGCAGGCCTGGCATGTCGCTCGATTCTCCCGTTGGCCACACAATGAGCGCCGCACTTGAATGATACGGGTTGCTACTCGTGGCCGCGCCCGTGCCCTATATCGAGGCTGGGCGCGCAGCGCGATGACCCAGGGGAACGCAAAACGTCCATGCCGCCGGAACCTGACAGCCCCATCTCCGCCAAGCCCCGCCCCGGCGCGGTGCGGGAGGATGACCGCGCGACCTCCGCCGCCGGCCGCAACCTGCTGTTCCTGCGGGAGGAGGAGCTGCGCCTGGCGCAGGATCTGCTGTTCTTCGGCTATCGCGACTTCACCGCCGGCGCGGACGCCATCCTGGCCGGGCTGGATATGGGCCGGGCGCATCATCGCGTGCTGCATTTCGTCGGAAGGCGGCCGGGCATCACGGTGGGCGATCTGCTCGGCATCCTCGGCATCACCAAGCAGTCGCTCGGCCGCGTGCTGACGCCGCTGGTGGAGGATGGCTTCGTGACCCAAAGCCCCGGCCGCAGCGACCGCCGGCAACGCCTGCTGAGCCTGACGGAAAAGGGCGCCGCGCTGGAACGCAGCCTGTTCGAGCGGCAGCGGGACACGGTCATGCGCGCCTATCGCGAGGCCGGACCGCAGGCGGTGGAAGGCTTCCGCCGTGTCATGCGCGGGCTGATGGGGCCGGAGGCGCGCCAGGCGCTGGAACGGCTGGAAGCCGGACCCTCGGAGCCCAGCCGATGAGCGCCGCCGCCGATGCGCCGCATCTGCTGGTGGTGGACGATGATTCCCGCCTGCGCGCCCTGCTCCAGCGCTTCCTGACCGAGCAGGGTTTTCGGATCACCGCCGCGGCGGATGCGGCCGCCGCCCGCCATGCGCTGACCTCCGTCAGCTTCGACCTGATGGTGCTGGATGTGATGATGCCGGGCGAAAGCGGCCTGGAACTGACGGAAAGCCTGCGGCGGGAGGGTCAGGACGTGCCGATCCTGATGCTGACCGCCCGCGGCGCGCCGGATGACCGCGTCATCGGCTTTGAGCACGGCGTGGACGATTATCTGGCGAAGCCCTTCGACCCGCGCGAATTGGCGCTGCGCATCCGCACCATCCTGCGCCGCGCCGCCCCGCCACCCGTCGCGGATCTGTCCGGCGGCCCGGTGCAGCTCGGCTCTCGCTGGTTCGACCCGCAGCGAGCCGAACTGCGCGGGCCGGAGGGGGTGGTGCGGCTGACCGGCGGCGAACAATCTCTGCTGATCGCCCTGGCCGCCCGCCCGAATGAGGTGCTGAGCCGGGAGGAGATTGCCGAGGCGCTCGGCACGCCCGAGGCCGGCGAGCGCGCCATCGACGTGCAGGTGACCCGGCTGCGTCGCAAGATCGAGCCGGACCCGCGGGAGCCGCGCTTCATCCAGACCGTGCGCCACCGCGGCTACATCCTGCGGCCGGGCGCATGAGCGGGGCGCCGGACCTGCGCGCGGCGGTCCCGGCGCGGCCGGTGCGCGCCGTCAGCCAGGGGCTGCGCGGGCTGTTGCCGCGCGGGCTGCTCGGGCGGTCGCTGCTGATCATCCTGCTGCCGCTGCTGATCCTGCAGGGGGTCGCGCTGCAATTGTTCTACGGCAACCACCTGGACGTCATCTCCCGCCGCCTCGCCGGGGGCGTGGCGGGCGAGATCGGGATGGTGATCGAGATCATGCAGCGCATGCCGGACCCCGCCGATCGCGCCTGGCTGTTCCGCGATGCGGCCTGGCGGCTGGATCTCGCCTTGGCCTTCGAGGCCGGCGCCAACCTCGGCACCGCGCCGGACCGCGCCGCCTTCCTGCCACTGCTACCGCTGGAAGGGGACCTCGCGCATGCCATGGCGGAACGGGTGCGCCGGCCCTTCGATGCCGATTGGCAATCCGACCGCCGTAGCGTGATCATCCGTATCCAGCTTCCGGACGGCGTGCTGCATGTGGAAGCCCCGCGCAAGCGGCTGTTCACCGGCACGCTGTACCTGTTCTTCATCTGGCTGGTCGGCTCATCCCTGCTGCTGTTCGGCGTGGCGGCGCTGTTCATGAAGAACCAGGTCCGCGCCATCCGCCGGTTGGCCGCAGCGGCGGAAGCCTTCGGCCTGGGCCGGGACATCGGGCAGATGAAGCCGGAGGGTGCGGCCGAGGTGCGCCAGGCCGCCAGCGCCTTCAACCGCATGCAGGACCGCATCCGCCGCTTCGTCGCCCAGCGCACGGATATGCTGGCCGGCATCAGCCACGATCTGCGCACCCCGCTGACCCGCATGCGCCTGGCCCTCGCCATGCTGCCGCACCCGAAGGAGGCGGAGGAGGATGTGGCGGCGCTGACGGAGGATGTGGAGGAGATGGAGCGGATGGTTGCCGCCTACCTCGCCTTCGCCCGCGGAGAGGCGCAGGAACAGACCCAGCAGACGGACCTTTCCGCGATCGTCCGCGATGTGGCGCAGAAGGCGCGGCGGGACGGCGCGCTGGTGACGGTGGAGGCGCCGGATACCTTGGAGTTGCCGCTGCGGCCGGACGCGCTGCGGCGCTGCCTGGCCAATCTGCTGGATAATGCCCGCAAGCACGCCCGGCGCATCACCGTGCAGGTCACGGAAATTCCGCGCGGCGAGACCGGCGCCTGGGCGCAGGTGACGGTGGATGATGACGGGCCGGGCATTCCCGAAGCGCAGCGGGAGGAAGCTTTCCGGCCCTTCGCCACGCTGTCGGCGGGCGGCACCGGCCTCGGCCTCGCCATCGCCCGGGACATCGCCCGGTCGCATGGCGGCGACATCGTGCTGGAGAACAGCCCGCTCGGCGGGTTGCGCGCGCGGGTCAGGCTGCCGCGGTAGCGGGTGGGGCGTAGCCCCCTCACCCAACCCTCTCACCCCGAGCGGGGGGAGAGGGCTATTGAATGGTCAGGCCTTCTGCTGGGCGACCAGGGTCTTTACCTCGTCCATGGCTTCCGTGAAGCGCTTGTTCAGCACGCCCAGCGCCTCGGAGTTGGAGTTCTGGATGAGGTCCGCGACCTCCTTCATGTTGCCGACGGCGCGCTCATAGGCCGACTTCAGCAGCTCGGCCTGCTTGGCGGCGCGCGCCTGCGGGCTTTCGGTGCCGGACATCATGCGGATCGCGTCCGTCATTTCCGCCATCGAGGCCTGGAGAATTTCCATGTGGCGCCGCGCCACGGCCTGCGCGCCTTCCAGCGCCACGCGGTTGGCGTTCGACAACGCCTCGAGGTTACGGCGCTGGGCTTCCGCCAGCCCGCCCATATCCGGCATCGCCGGCATGCGGAACTCGGACAGCATCCGCATCATCTCGTCGGGCTTCATGCCAAAGCGGTCGGACATAGCGAAAGGCTCCTTGAACGCGGGGGAAAGCAATGCGGCACGCTATAGCGGAGCACCGAAATCCATAGAAGCCGAAGAATGATGCAGTGCACAAAATCCTGCGTCGGATACGGGACCGCGTCCCGCAGTGTGGAACCCGGTTCAGTCCACCGCAATCTGCGGGGTCAGGTCGCCTGGCTCCAACCGCAGGCTGCGCGCTGTCTGCTCGGCACGGTCCAGCGCCCGGTCGAGCGCCGCCATGGTGGTGCCCATATCCACCGAATCGTCCTTCTCCCAGGCGCGCAGCGTCATCAGCCACACGCCGACCAGGCCGGCGGCCCGCAGGCCGCCCTGCAAGCCGCTGGAATCGAGCTCCGCCGCGTCCAGCATGCGGCCCATGCTGCGTTGCAGGATGGGGGCCAGCGCCCCGGCCAGCACGCCGTCCCGCCGCATATCGGACATCAGCCGAAGCATGCCGGCCCGGTGCGGCTGCAGCGCATCCACGCCGCGCATCAGCACATCGAACACCCGGTCCCGCGGCGTGCCGCCCTGGCCAGGCACGGTGCCCTCCGCCACCTGGGCGGCCACCCAGTCGGCATGCAGCCGCAGCAGGTCGAGGCGTGAGGGGAAGCGCCTCACAAGCTCCCCGGCCGGCACGCCGGACAGGGCGGCGAGGCGGCCGGGCGTGACACCCCGCCAGCCGTGATCCGCGATCACGGTGAACAGGGCGTCGATCAGCTTGGTGTCGGAGGTGTCCATGTCCTGATGTTGGGGGCGGAACCGCGCCGCGCCAATGGGAAAAGCGTGAGGTTCAGCCCGCCAGTTCCCGCGACCTCGCGGTGGCGGCCGCAATGGCGCGGGAGATGGCATTGGGCCAGGCTTCCTGCGCCATCAGCACGGCGAGTGCCCGTTCCGTGGTGCCCTTCGGGCTGGTGACGTTCTTGCGAAGCTGCGCCGCATCCTCCGTGCTCCAGGCCAGCAGGCTGCCGGAGCCGGCGACGGTGGCGCGCGCCATGCGCCGGGCGAGGTCGGGCGGGATGCCCTGCTCCACCGCCGCGGCTTCCAGCAGTTCCGCCAGCAGGAAGACATAGGCAGGGCCGCCGCCGGAGACGGCGGTGACCGGGTCCAGCAGCGCCTCCTCCGTTACCCAATCGACCTCCCCGGTCGCGGCCAGCAGCGTATCCGCGAGGTCGCGCTGGGCGGCGGAAACGCCCGGGCCGGCGCAGGCCACGGTGAAGCCCTGGCGCACCGCGGCGGGGGTGTTCGGCATGGCGCGCACCACCGCGGCGGACTCGCCCAGCAGCCCCTGCATGAAACCCACCGTCTTGCCGGCCATGATGGAGACGAACACGGCGCTGCCGCCGAAGCGGGCATAGGCCGGCAGCGTCGCCGGCGCCTCCTGCGGCTTGGTCGCCAGGATGACGGCGGCGGGGGCGAAGCCGGCGGGGATCTCGGCCGGGTTGCGCAGCAGGGTGGCGCCGGGGATGGGGCCGGGCGCGAAGGGGTCCACCACGAACGTCTGGCCGAGGCCGCGTTCGCGCCAGCCAGCCAGCATGGCGCCACCCATCTTGCCGCAGCCGATGAGCAGTAAAGGGGGAAGAATGTCGGTCATGCGGGCAGCCTTGCCGGCGCCCGCACGCTTGGCAAGTGCGGGACTAGGCCTCGCCCACGCAATCCAGCATGGCCGCCTGCAGCGCCTCCCCCGGAGGCTTGCCGCCCCAGAGGACGAACTGGAAGGCGGGGAAGAAGCGCTCACATTCGGTGATGGCGATATCCACCATGTCCTCCAGGCTCTCGGCCGAGGCGCCCGGGGCGCCGCGCAGCAGGACCGCGTGGCGGAACACCGGCACGCCATCATCGCTGTCCAGGCCGAAATGGCCGATCCACAGCTTCTCATTGGCCAGGGCCAGCAGCTCGAACAGCTTCTCCCGCTTTCCGGCCGGCACCTTCAGGTCGAAGGTGCAGGAGAAGTGCATGGCGCTGATCTCATGCGACCAGGAAAAGTACAGGCCGTAGTCACACCATTTGCCCGGTGCCTCCGCCGCCATCTCGCTGTCCGAGCGGCGGTCGAACACCCATTCATTGGCTGTCACGATCTGTTCCAGCACATCGAGGGGGTTCGCGGACCGGTCGCGTTCCTCGTATCCGACATAAGCGGACATCGCGGCACCTCCTTCGCCCATTCGGGAACTACCCCCTTCAGTTGGGGGCGTCCGCCCGAATCGCCACAAGGGCTAGACTACGCAGGTGCAAAACGCGGCGGCAAGCACCGGTTCCGTGACCAGTCTCAACGGACTGGCGCACGGGACGGAGATGGTGCGGCAGATTCAGCCCGCATCCGCATCGAGGCCGGGCTCGGCCGAGGGCTTCACGGGGTCGTTGGCGTGCTTGGCCTCCAAGGCGGCGACGCGCAGTTCCAGGGCCTCCGCCTGTTCCCGCGCGCGGCGGGCGACTTCGAGGGCGGCGTCGAGATCCTCGCGGCGCACCAGGTCCAGGCGCTGCACCATGGCTTCGACTTGCGCGCGACCCATGGCCTCGGCCTCGGCGCGAGCGCCGGCGAGGACGGAGAAGGCGCCGCCGGCCATGCCGGCCAGGTCGTCGAACAGGCCGCGCTTCGGGCCGCTGCTGCCGCCCATGCCACCACCCATGCCGCTGGATCCGCTGCCGCCGGGTCCGGTTTCGCTGGTCATCACGACCTCCTGCCAAAATGCTGCGTGCCTTGTCCGGCCGCGTTTCCGCGGCCTATACCCCGCCCGCGGCGAGATAGGGGCCGCGACGCGAAGGGACAACCGCCGATGTATGTCGTGACCGGCGGCGCCGGTTTCATCGGGTCCAACCTGGTCGCCGCACTCTGTGACCGGGGCGAGGAGGTCCTGGTGGTGGACCGGCTGCGGGATGGCGTGAAATGGCGCAACCTGGCGCATCACGGCATCGCCGGTATCCTGGACCCGGACCAGTTTCCGGCATTCTGGGCGAGCCAGCCGAAGGTCTCGGCGGTGCTGCATATGGGCGCCATCAGCGCGACCACGGCGACCGATGGCGACCTTGTGGCCGCCACCAACCTGACGCTGCCGCTGGCACTGTGGGCGGAATGCGCGGCGCGGGGCATCCCGTTCATCTACGCCTCCTCCGCCGCCACCTATGGCGATGGCGCGCTGGGCTTTGCCGATGATGAAAGCCCCGCGGCGCTGGCGGCGCTGCGGCCGCTGAACCTGTATGGCTGGTCGAAGCTCGCCTTCGATCGCCGGGTGGCCGGGATGCTGGCGCGCGGATACCCCGCCCCGCCGCAATGGGCCGGGCTGCGCTTCTTCAACGTTTATGGCCCGAACGAGTCCCACAAGAGCCGCATGGCCAGCGTGGTGTTCCACAAATTCCATGAGGTGCAGCGCGGCGAACCTGCCCGCCTGTTCCGGTCAGACCGCCCCGATTACGCCGATGGCGCCCAGATGCGCGACTTCGTGCATGTCGATGACTGCGTGGCGGCCATTCTCTGGCTGCTGGACCATCCGAAGGTCAGCGGGCTGTTCAACATCGGTTCCGGCCAGGCGCGCAGCTTTGTCGATCTGGTGCGGGCGATGTTCGCCGGCCTCGGCCAGAATGACCGCATCGAATTTATCGACATGCCGCCGGATCTACTCGGAAAATACCAGTATTTTACGGAGGCCCCGATGGCGAAGCTGCGCGCGGCCGGATTCGACCGGGCGCCCACGACGCTGGAAGATGGCGTCGGCCGCTATGTGCGGGATTTCCTGCTGAACCCTGACCCGTACCGGTGACCTGATGTTCGTGATCGCATTCCCCGTCATCGACCCGGTTCTGATCGAGATCGGCCCCTTCGCGCTGCGCTGGTACGCGCTGGCCTATATCGCCGGCATCGTGCTCGGCTGGATGCTGGCGCGGCGGCTGGTGGCGCTGGCCCCGGTGGCCGCCAGCCGCGAGCAGCTGGATGACTTCATCACCTGGGCAACACTCGGCATCATTCTCGGCGGGCGACTCGGCTATGTGCTGTTCTACCGCCCCGGCTACTACGTCTCCGTGCCGTGGGAGGCGCTGTATGTCTGGCAGGGCGGCATGGCCTTCCATGGCGGCATGCTCGGCGTGATCGTGGCCGCCCTGTGGTTCTGCCGGCGCCAGGGCCTGTCCGCGCTGCGCTTCGGGGACCGGGTCGCGCCCGCCGTGCCGATCGGCCTCGGCCTCGGGCGGCTGGCCAATTTCATCAATGGCGAGCTGTGGGGCCGCGTTTCCGACGCGCCCTGGGCCATGGTCTTCCCGACCGGCGGGCCGGAGCCGCGACACCCGAGCCAGCTCTACCAGGCGGCGATGGAAGGCGTGCTGCTGTTCGTCCTGCTCAACATCCTGGTCCGCATCCCCGCCCTGCGGGAGAGGGAGGGCTTCGTCACCGGCGCCTTCCTGGCGGGCTATGGCGCCGCACGGCTGGTGGGCGAGGTGTTCCGGCAGCCGGACGCGCATCTGGGCTTCCTGTTCGCCGGCGCGACCATGGGGCAGTTGCTGTCCGTGCCGATGATACTGGTGGGCCTGATGCTGATGGTGCGCGCGCGCCGCCCCGCTTGATGACGGAGCGCCTGGACCACTTCATGGCCCGCGCCGTCGCCGCCTATTACGCCCGGCCGGCCTCGCCCTTCGGCCGGGCGGGGGATTTCACCACGGCGCCCGAAATATCCCAGGCTTTTGGGGAGGTGCTGGGCGGTTGGGCGGCGGTGACCTGGGACATGATGGGCCGGCCCGACCCCGTGCTGCTGGTGGAGGCCGGGCCTGGCCGCGGCACGCTGATGGCCGATGCGCTGCGCATGGTGGGTGAGGTGGCTGCCCCCTTCCGGGCGGCGCTACGGCTGCATTTGGTCGAGACCTCCCCGGCGTTGCGCGACCAGCAGCGCCGGATGCTGGGCGATGCGGTGACCGCCTGGCACGACGACCTGGCCAGCCTGCCCGCTGGCCCCATGCTGCTGCTGGGCAATGAATTTCTGGACGCGCTGCCGATCCGCCAGTTCATCCGACGGGACGGCGCCTGGCTGGAGCGCCACGTCGCCGAGGGGCAGTTCGTCGAACGGCCAGCCGACACGCCACCAACCACCGAGGCGCCGGAGGGTGCGGTGCAGGAGGTGGGCGAAGCCGCACAGGCCGTGGTCGCGGGCCTGGCCCGGCGTCTGGCCACCCAGGGCGGCGCGGCGCTGTTCCTCGACTACGGTCCGGCCGAGTCCGGTTTCGGCGAGAGCCTCCAGGCGGTGCGCGGCCAGGCCACCGGGCTGGACCCGCTGGCCGAACCCGGCACGGCTGACCTCACCGCCCATGTCGATTTCGCCGCTCTCGCCCGCGCCGCGCAGGCCGCAGGCGCCGCCACCCAGGGGCCGCTGCCGCAGGGGCTGTTCCTGCAACGCCTCGGCCTGATGACCCGCGCCGCCATGCTCGCCCGCTCCCGCCCGCGCCTCGCCGGCGAGATCCTTTCGGGCGCGGAGCGGCTGGTGGCGGCGGAGGGGATGGGCCGGCTGTTCAAGGCGCTGGCCGTCTGCGACCCTGCCTTGCCCACCCTGCCAGGATTCGAACCCGCATGACCCCCGGCTTCCTGACCCCCGGCTTGTTGACCGGCGGCCTGGCCGTGCCGCATGGCTTCTTCACCCGGCAGGGCGGCGTCTCCACTGGCCCCTATGCCGCGTTGAATTGTTCGCTCTCCGGCCAGGATGATCCGGAGGCGGTGCGCCGCAACCGCGCCGCCTGCGCCGGGGTGCTGGGGGCCGAGGCGGTGCTCGGGCTGGTGCAGGTGCATGGCGTAGCGGTGGCCGATGCCCGCACCCCCTGGACCGACGCCACCCGCCCCACCGCCGATGCGCTGGTGACCAACCGCCCCGGCCAGGCGATCGGCGTGCTGACCGCCGATTGCGCACCGGTGCTGTTCGCCGATCTCCGCGAGGGGGTGGTGGGCGCGGCCCATGCCGGCTGGCGCGGCGCCGTGGCCGGGGTGCTGGAGGCCACGATCATGGCCATGGAGGGTCTCGGCGCGGCGCGGGAAAACATTGCCGCCGTGGTCGGCCCCTGCATCGGCCAGGCGAGCTATGAGGTCGGCCCCGATCTGCGGGACGAGGTGCTGGCGCAGAACGGCACCGATACGCGCTTCTTCGCCCCCGGCCAGCGGGAGGATCGCTGGCAGTTCGACCTGGCCGGCTATTGCACCGCCCGCCTCGCTGCCACCGGCATCGGCCGCGCCGATGCGCTGTGGCAGGACACGCTGGCGCTGGAGGATCGGTTTTTCAGCCATCGGCGCCGGACGCTGGCTGGTGGCGGTCCGCTCGGGCACCAACTTTCCGCCATTGCTATCCCCACTCGCTAGCCCGGTATGAGCCGATGCCCTACGTCGTGATGTTCATGGTCCTGATGGTGATTACCCTGCTGGCTTCCTGTGTCCTTATCTAGCCGCCGCCTCCTGCTGCTGGCGCCATTGGCGCTGGCCGCCTGTACCGGCCTGCCGCAACCCTTTCGCGGGCGGCCTGGCGCCGTCGCCCGCCGGCTGCGCCTGCCGCCCGGCTACCGCGTGGCGGTGCCGAATTCCACGCAGATTCTGCTGACCGATGCCGAGGCCGCCACCCTGTCCCGCGCCCTGGCCGCGGCGCTGGTGGCGAATGAGGTTCCGGCCGTGGCCGGCCCCGGCCTGCCGCTGGACTGGCAATTGGTAGTGGCGGCGGAGCGGGAGGCTGGCCGGGTCATCCCACGCTACGCGCTGCGCGATGCGGATGGCCAGGCACTCGGCATGCTCGTGGGCCAGCCCGTTCCGGCGCGCGAATGGGCGGAGGGCGGCACCGCCTTGCTGGAGCGCATCGCCGGCGAGGCCGCGACCCCGCTGGCCAATCTGGTCGGCCGCATCGATGCCCAGCGCCGCACGGGGGATGAGCGCGCGGTGGGCAGCGGGCCGCCGGTGCTGAGGCTGCTGCCGGTGCGCGGCGCGCCGGGCGATGGCAATGCCAGCCTGACCGCGCGCATGCGCGACAGCCTGGCCGGCCTCGGCTTTCGGGTGCAGGCGGAATCGCACGACGCACAATTTGCGGTGCAGGGGGAGGTCACGGTGGCGGCCTCGGGCCGCGGCCAGCAGCGGGTGGAGATCGTCTGGATCGTCTCCCGCCGCGATGGCGAGGATCTGGGGCGGGTGCTGCAACTGAACGAGGTGCCGGCCGGCACGCTGAACGGCCTGTGGGGCGATGTGGCCGTCGTGGTGGCCGAGGAAGCCGCAGGCGGGGTGCGGGACGTCGTGTTCAATGCCGGTGGCTTTCCGGGTGCCGCCAATGCGGCGGCTTCCCAGTCCGGGGCTCCAACGGGCGCCCCTGCTGCGCCGCCGCCGGCTCGCTGACGGGTGGCGGCCATGCGCGCCCGTCATCCAGGCGCGATGGACACCATACCGTCACGTTGCTACCAAGCCGCCCGTCCGCCGTGGCGCTTATTTCCACGGTCTCGCCCGTCTTTTTCGTAACTCCTTCCCCCGGGGTTCGCGCGCGCCATGAAGATTATCGCCTGCAACAGCAACCGCCCCCTGGCCGAGGCGGTCGCCGCGGCGCTCGGCATCGCATTGACCCAGGCCTCCGTCCGCCGCTTCGCCGACATGGAGATCTTCTGCGAGATCCATGAAAATGTCCGCGGCCAGGACGTGTTCGTGGTGCAGTCCACGAGCTACCCGGCCAATGACAACCTGATGGAATTGCTGATCATGCTGGACGCGCTGCGGCGCGCCAGCGCGCGGCGCATCACGGCGGTCATCCCCTATTTCGGCTATGCCCGGCAGGACCGGAAATCCGGCAGCCGCACGCCAATTTCGGCGAAGCTGGTGGCGAATTTGATCGTCGAGGCCGGCGCGCATCGCGTGCTGACGATGGATCTCCATGCCGGGCAGATCCAGGGCTTCTTCGACGTGCCGGTGGACAATCTGTTCGCCGCCCCGCTGTTCGCCCGCGACATCCAGGAACGCTTCGCCGGCCGCGACCTGATGGTCGTCTCCCCCGATGTCGGCGGCGTGGTCCGCGCGCGGGCCATCGCGGCGCGCATCCACACCGACCTCGCCATCATCGACAAGCGCCGCCCCCGCGCCGGCGTCTCCGAGGTGATGAACGTGATCGGCGAGGTGGAAGGCCGCGACTGCATCCTGGTGGATGACATCGTCGATTCGGGCGGCACGCTGGTGAATGCGGCGGAGGCGCTGCTGAAGAACGGCGCGAAATCCGCCAGCGTCTACGTAACGCATGGTGTCTTCTCGGGCGGCGCGGTGGCGCGCGTCGGCGCCGCGCAGATCGAGCATATGGTGGTCACGGACAGCATCCTGGCGACCGAGGCCGTGCGGGTTTCCCGCAACATCAAGCAGTTGACCATCGCGCAGCTGCTGGCGGAAGCGATGAAGCGGATCAGCGAGGAATCCTCGGTCAGTTCGCTGTTCAACTGAAACACTTGCTTGCGAAAGGCCGGAATTTCAGCAGGTTCCGGTCTATTTGCGGCCATGTTTGCGGCGCTGACTGGGCTTCCTGAACCCAAGAAAGACCCAGCATGGAACGCCGCAGATTTCTCCTCGCCGGCCTGGCTGGCGCCATCGCCGCGGCAACCCTCGGCAGTGCCGAGGCCGCCGCCCGCGCCATCCGCCCGCCCAACCCCGCCCCGCTGCCGGAGGCCGCACCCGCCGTGGCCGAACAGGCCGAGGTCGAGGCGCTGATGCAGGAGGTCCAGTGGGGACCGCCGCCGGGTCGCCCCCGGGGCAATCAGCGCCGTCGTCGCCAACGCTGCTGGATCGAGCGCCGCCGCGTTGCCTTCCGCGACCGGTCCGGCCGGATTCGCCACCGTTGGGTTGAAAGGCGCGTTTGCCGCTGAGGCGCGCCCCAATCATGCCGGCCGAGCGGCCGAACGGCCGCCGCCGCTCATGCGGCGAAGCCAAGCCCCCGGAGGGGGCGCCCGGCATCTGAGGGCGCTGGCATTATGCCATCCCACCGCGCGCGGCGACCGGCCACAGGCATTCCACCCGGCCGCGGCGCACGCCGACATACCAGTCGTAGCGGTCCACGGTGGGGTCGCAGTGGCCCGGTACCAGCCGCACCGTCTGGCCGAGGCGTGGCAAGGCCGACGGGTCCTCGGCCTTCAGGTTGCCGTGCTCATCGGAGGCGCCGGTGTAGCTGACGCCCGGAAAGCCGTGCACCAGCGGCAGGCCGCTATCGATCGCCACCGCCTTGTGGCCGGCATCGACCACGGCAAAGCCCGGGCGCGGGGCGGACATCACCTGCGCCAGCACGAACAGGGATTGCCGGAAGGGCGGCGGGTCCTCGTTGCGGCCGTAATCGGCATCCATGAAGGCGTAGGACCCGGCCTGGATCTCGTTCCAGACGCCGCTGGCGACCTCGTTGCGGAAGGTGCCGGTGCCGGCGCCGCCGATGATGGCGCATTCCAGGCCGCGCTGGCGCAGCTGCTCCACCGTGCGGCGCGTGCCCTCCGCCGCGCCGGCGATGGCCTTGGCGCGGGCCTCCGGCGTGCGGTGGTGCTGGGCGCTGCCGTGGTAGGATTGCAGCCCGCCGAAGATCAGGTGGCGGCTGGCGGCAATGCGCTCGGCGAGCGCCACCGCTTCCGGCCCCGGCGTCACGCCGCAGCGGCCGGCGCCGCAATCGATCTCGACGAGCACCGTCATGCGCAGGCCGGCCGCTTCGGCGGCGGATTCGATGGCGGCGATGCCCTGTTCGTGGTCGGCGCAAACGGCGACCTTGGCGATGGAGGATAGCGCGGCCAGGCGCGCCAGCTTGCGCGGCGCGATCACCTCGTTGCTCACCAATATGTCCGGCACGCCGCCCCAGGCCAGTGCCTCGGCCTCCGCCACCTTCTGCACGCATTGGCCGATGGCGCCGCGCCGCATCTGGGCCAGGGCGATCACCGGGGATTTGTGCGTCTTGGCATGCGCCCGCAGCTTCGTCGCGGTGGGCGCCAGGATCGCCGCCATGGTGTCCAGGTTGTGCTCGAAGGCATCGAGGTCCAGCAGCAGCGCCGGGGTCTCGACATCCTCCTCGCGCATGCCGGGTTCGGCGGGCGGTGCTTGCAGCATCTTTTTCAGTTCCCTCAGTCGGACAAGGCGGCCGTGAGCGCGGCCATGATGGGGTCAAGTTGCGAAAGGTCGTTGTAGCCGTGGAAGCTGATGCGGATGCGGCCGCGGCCATTCCAGGCGAGCACGCCGCGCGCCGCCATGCCCTCCACCACCTGTGCGGCGCGGTCATGCGCGATGCAGACACTGGCGCCGTGCTGGCGGGGATCGGGCGGGGTGATGCTGGCGATGCCCGCGGAATCGAGCCGCGCCAGCAGCGCCACGGTCAGCGCCTGCACATGCACCTGCACGGCGCCGCGTGCGAAGCGCTCATGGTGATCCATCGCGGCATGCAGCGCGTAGCACGGCGCGTGCGCCGGATTGCCGCGGGTGAAGCGGCCGGCATCGGGGCGCAGCGCCAGTTTTTCCGAGTAGTCGGGGCGAGGTCCCGTCACGATGGAATACCACCCCGCCGTTGCCGGCGCCCAGCCTGGCTGGCGTGCCTGGTTCCAGAAGGCGATGGCGGTGCCGGTCAGGCCCAGCATCCATTTGTAGCAGGCGGAGAAGGCGAAATCGGCGATCTCCGCCTCGATCGGCATCCAGCCGCTGCCCTGGGTGAAATCCACCACCAGCATCGCGCCCACGCCATCCGCCGCCGCCCGCAGCGCCGGCAGGTCGTGCCTGCGCGCATCGAGGTAGGACACGGCGGAGACCGCCAGCATCCGCGTCCGCGCATCCGCCGCGGACGCCACCGCAGCGGGGTCCGCCATCGTCACGAAGCGCAGTTCCACGCCCTTCACCGACAGCGGGGCGACGACGGAGGCGTATTCGTTGCGGTCGATCAGCACATTGTCGCCGGGGCGCCAATCCAGGCTTTCGACCAGCATCGACATCCCCTCCGCCACCGAGGACACCAGGCCGATGCCGTCCGTGCGCACGGACCAGAAGGCGGCGAGCCGGGCGCGTAGCCGCTCCACCTCCGCATCCAGCTTCGCCCGCCCGGCGGGGCCGCTGGATTTGTCCAGCGCATGGCGGGACAGCGCCATGGCTTGCGCATGCAGCACGGGCGTTTCGCCGGCGGCACAGACATGCACCAGGCCGGGCGGAATCAGGAAATCAGCAGGATTGAACAGGGACATCACGGACCGAGGGTTGCGCTTCGCCGTCAGCTTGGCACGCTGTCGGCCAAGGAGACAGCCAACCCATGGATTTTGCCCTGACGCCGGCGCAGGAGGCGCTGCGCCATGCCGTCGCACGCCTCTGCAGCCGCTTCGACGATGCCTATTGGCTGCAGGCTGACCGCGCGCACCGCTTCCCGCAGGAATTCCATGCCGCGATGGCCGCGGATGGCTGGCTCGGCATCTGCATGCCGGAGCGTGTCGGCGGCGCCGGCCTCGGCGTGACGGAGGCCGCCATCATGATGCAGACGGTGGCCGAATCCGGTGCGGCCATGTCCGGCGCCTCGGCCATCCACATGAACATCTTCGGGCCGATGCCGGTTGTCGTGCATGGCACGGAAGCGCAGCAGGACCGCATGCTGCCGCCGCTGATATCGGGCGCCGAAAAGGCCTGCTTCGCGGTGACGGAGCCGAACACCGGCCTCGACACCACGCAGCTCAAGACCTTCGCCGCGCGCAGCAAAACCGGCTATGTGCTGAAGGGGCAGAAGGTCTGGATCAGCACGGCGCAGGTGGCGGACCGCATGCTGATCCTGGCCCGCACCACGCCGCTCGATCAGGTGAAGAAGCGCAGCGAGGGCCTGTCGCTGTTCTACACACGGCTGGATCGCAGCAAGGTGCAGGTGCGCGAAATCCCGAAGATGGGCCGCCACGCCGTCGATTCGAACGAGCTGTTCATCGACGGGCTGGAAGTGCCGGAGGAGGACCGCATCGGTGAGGAAGGGCGCGGCTTCGACTACATCCTGCACGGGCTGAACCCCGAGCGCATCCTGGTCGCCGCCGAGGCCATCGGCATCGGCCACGCCGCCATCGCGCGCGCGTCCGCCTATGCCAAGGACCGCGTCGTGTTCGGCCGCCCGATCGGACAGAACCAGGCGATCCAGCATCCGCTCGCCGCCTGCTGGATGCAGTTGGAGGCGGCGCGACTGATGGTGATGCAGGCCGCCTGGCTCTACGATCAGGGCCGGCCCTGCGGCGCGGAGGCGAATGCGGCCAAGTATCTGGCGGGCGAGGCCGGGTTCAACGCCTGCCAGCAGGCGGTGATGACGCTCGGCGGCTTTGGCTATGCGCAGGAATACCACCTGGAAAGACTGTTGCGCGAAAGCCTGATCCCGCGCATCGCGCCAGTCAGCCCGCAACTGGTGCTTTGCTACATCGCCGAGCGCGTGCTCGGGCTGCCCCGCAGCTACTGAAACGGACGCTACTGAAATGCTGGCCGAACTCGACGCCGCCGCAACACGCCACGAAACCCCCAGCGGCGAAGGGCGCATGGTCTGGCGGGTGTGGAATGCCGATGGCGGCTCACCGGTAATGCTGCTGCATGGCGGCAGCGGGTCCTGGCGGCATTGGGTGAAGCAGATCCCGTGGCTGGCCGCGCAGCGCATGGTGATCGCGCCCGACATCCCGGGCCTGGGCGAAAGCGACGACCCGCCGGAGCCGCAGGATCCGGCAACCATCGCCGGCGTGCTGGTGGAGGGGCTGAAGACGCTGGTGCCGGACACGGCGGCGATGGACCTGGTCGGCTTCTCCTTCGGCGCCATCACCTCCGGCCATGTCGCGCGGCTGCTGGCGCCCCGGCTGCGCAGCGTCACCATCTGCGGCGCCGGCGCGCTGGGCACGCCGCGCAGCCCGACCAATCTGGTGAAGGTGCGGGACAAGCAGGGCGGGGAGAAGGTGGCGGCGCACCGCCACAACCTGGCGAGCCTGATGTTCGCCGACCCGACGAAGATCGACGCGCTGGCGCTGGAGATCCAGGAGATCAATTCGCAGGCCGCGCGGCTGCGTAGCCGGCAATTCGCGCCCTCCGGCAATCTGAAGGACGCACTCGCCGCCGCCGTGGGCGTGCCGGTCAACGCCATCTGGGGGGAACGGGATGCGGTGGCCTGGCCCAACCTGCATCTGCGGATCGACGCGCTGAAGGACGCCCGGCCGGATGCGCGCGTGGCCGTGGTGCCGGGCGCCGGGCATTGGGTGGCCTATGAGGCGGCGGCGGAGACGGATGCGCTGCTGCGCGCATGGCTGGCACCTGACCGTTGAACGAACCAGAGACGCACAAATGCGTTATGATCCGAAAGGCCACTTTTGGCCCCTGGAGTCATCACCTTGAGTATCTTCAAATCGATCCTGACCAAGATTTTCGGCGACCGCGACGCCGTGGCTGGTACGCCCGCTCCTGCCAACACGCCTGCCGCCGCCACGATGGCCCAGGTGGATGTGGAGGTGGTGCTGATGCAGATGGCCTCAGCCTCCAAGCAGAAGCTGGATTGGCGGCGTTCCATCGTCGATCTGCTGAAGCTGCTCGGCCTCGACAGTTCCCAGGATGCGCGGCGGGAATTGGCGAAGGAACTGCGCTACCACGGCGACATGGCGGACCTGACGACGCTGAACCTCTGGCTGCATCGCCAGGTGATGACGAAGCTGGCGGAGAATGGCGGCCGCGTGCCGAATTCCCTGCGCGCCTGATGCAAGGGGCGGCAGGGTTCAGCCGCCCATGCGCTCCCGGTAGCGGGCGCCCCAACCCTCCCCCCGCACCCAGGCGAGGAAGCTTTCGGCGCTCGGCGGCTGCTTCGTCACGGCGCAGACGCTGCGCCACGCCAGGGCATGCATGCAGGAGGTGACCGGCGCCACGCCGACGAAGGGTTGCCCCAGTATCGGCCCCAGCGTCGGCATGCCGGTTCCGAGCATGGCCACGGCCTGAACCTGCCCGGCCGGCAGCGCCGCCAGCGCGGCGGCGGCCCCCTTCGCCGTCATGGCGTAGATCGGGTGGAAGCTGCCATCGGCCATGGCGCCGCGGGAGACCGCCGTCACCGCGAAGCCGCGCGCGGTCCAGTAGGTGATGGCCGCCTCGGTCAGGTCATCCGGATAGGGGGAGACCAGCCCGATACGCTCCGCCCCCACCGCATGGAACGCGTCCCGCACCGCCAGCGCCGCGGTGATGACGGGGATGCCCAGCGCATCCTGCATCCGCGCCACCAGCGCATCCTCCTCCGCCACGCCGGCATAGTAGCTGGCGCCGGTGCAGGCGAAGGCGATGGCATCGATCGGTGCATTGGCGAATTGCGAGGCCGCACCGGGCAGGTCCCGGAGGTAGTCCAGCAGGCGGGCGATGATGGTCGGCTTGGTGCTGGTCATCCGTGCATTCAGCATCGCCACGCTGGGCGGCCACAGCATGGCGAATTCCGGCTCCACCGTGGTGTTGGCCTGCGGCGTCAGCACGCCAACCAGCCCGCGCGGGGCGTATTCGACCGTCATTCTGGCACCTTGATCGCGTGTCCGCACAGACTGCCATGCAAGTCGCTTGTCCGTCAGGCCCCGGCGGGGCTTACTGCCGGCCTTGCCCGCCAGACCGGAGGATTCCGATGCGTCGCCGTCACCTGCTGTCCCTGCTGCCCGGCGCCCTGGCCGTTCCCCGTGTCGCGGCCGCGCAGGCCAGCTATCCGGCCCGCCCGGTGCGCGTAATCGTGCCCTTCCCGCCCGGCGGCACCACTGATTTCATCGCCCGCCTGGTCAGCGCCCGGCTTACCACCGTCTTCGGCCAGACCTTCGTGGTGGAAAACCGCGCCGGCGCCGGTGGCACGGTGGGTTCCGACGTGGTGGCGAAAAGCCAGCCGGATGGGCAGACGCTGATCGTCTCCAACATCGCCAGCTTCGGCGTGGCACCCGCGGTCTATCGCACCCTGCCCTACAATTCGGTGACCGATTTCACACATGTGGCGCTGATGGCGGAAATCCCCTCCGTCCTCGCCGTCAATGTCAGCAGCCCGATCCGCAACTTGGCGGAATTCATCGAGGCGGCGAAGGCGCGGCCGGGGTTGAATGTCGGATCGCCCGGCAATGGCACCTCCTCCCACACCAAGCAGGCGATCCTGCAGCGCTCCGCGGGTATCGAGACGACCCATGTGCCCTATCGCGGCAGCGGACCGATGATGAACGACGTGGCCGGCGGTTCGCTGGAAGCCATGATCACCACGCTGGTGGAAGCCGGGCGCAATGAGCGTTTCCGCCTGCTGGCGGTCACCGCCGATGCGCGGGTGCCGGGCTGGCCGGATCTGCCCACCTTCAAGGAGCTGGGCCATCCAGACCTGGTGGCGTCCACCTGGTTCGGCCTCTCGGCCGCCGCCGGCACGCCGCCCGCCATCGTCAACCGGCTAAATGCCGAGGTTCTGGCCGCGCTGGCGACGCCGGAGATTAGCGCCAAGCTGGTGGAAACCGGCGCAACGCCGCGGCGGATGACGGCGCCGGAATACGCAGCCTTCGTCGAAGCCGAGGTGCGGCGCTGGGCCGGGGTGGTGCAGGCGGCGGGGATCCGCATCGACTGAGGATCCCCGCGATCCCATCCGCTACAGGATGAAGTCGCTCTCCTGCAGCGCGTGCTGGCCGGCGAGGCGGATCACCATCTCCGCCCCGCCGCCATTGCCGTCATCGAGGAACACGCCGGTGCCGTTCGCCCCTTGCAGGACGCGCACCGAGGCCTGGCCGCCCCCGGCGAAGGCACCGCTGCCGACGAAGACGAAGTCTTCCGCAAAGCCTTCCAGGCTGATCCGGTCGCCCTCGGCCGAGGAGAAGTCGAGGATGCGGCTGGCGGCCTCGCGCGGGCTGTCGGAGAAGGCGCTGAACACGAAGAGGTCGGCCCCGGCGCCGCCCCACATCACATCGGCCCCCTCGCCGCCCAGCAGCGTGTCGTTGCCGTCCTGGCCGAACAGGCGGTCATTGCCCGCACCGCCGATCAGCAGGTCGTCGCCCGTGCCGCCCACCAGGCTGTCATCGCCGAGTTCGCCTGCGAGTGTGTCGTCGCCCGTGCCGCCATTCAGGATGTCGCCGCCGGCGCCGCCCATCAGCCGGTCGTCGCCACCGCGGCCGAGCAGGCGGTCCGCGCCATTGCCGCCCGACAATTCATCGCCACCAGCACGGCCGACCAGACGGCCCCCGTCATCATCAGCGGTCAGCGTGATGCCGCCGAGCGCGATCAGCGCCAGCAGCGGGTCATGGTCGCTGGAGTTGTCGGCGAATTCGACGTTGATGTGCACCGTGTCGAAGAACGAATCGCCGGCCAGGCCGGTATTGACCAGGATGTGGTCCAGCGCCTGGCTGTTGCCGTCGAAGATGAAGGAGTAGCGCTCCAGCGGCGGTAGCGACTCCATCAGGTTCACCAGCGGTGCGCCGCTGCCGGCGAGCAGCTGCATCGGCTCCTCGAATTCGAACTCGTTGAAGTCGCCGAGCACCACGAGATTGGTGTCCGGGTCCGCCGCCAGGGTCGCCTCCACGAAGCCGCGCACCGCCTCGGCCTGCGCCTGGCGCTCATCCTCCGAGCCGTTGACCGGCGGCTGGTTCGCGCCGAACAGCGGCTGGCTGCCGCCCTTGGAGGAGAAGTGGTTGTTCACCACCGTCACGGACTCCCCCTGGAAGGTGAAGTCGGCGATCAGCGGCAGGCGGGAGCCGGCGAAGGCCGCGTCATCGACCGTGTGCAGCGAACCCTCGACCAGCTCGACCCGTTCCGGATTGTACAGAAAGGCATTGCGGATGTTGCCGCCCGGCTGGCCGCCGCTGGTGCCGTTGCCGATGAAGGTGTTGTCCGCAAATTCATAGCGTGGGCCGCCGGCGGCGACGATGGCATCGACCAGGGTCTGCAAGGTCAACGCGGCGGAGACCAGGTCGCTGATCTCGCCGCCATCGCCATCCTGCACTTCCTGCAGCGCGATGATGTCCGGCGTCTTCAGGTTCTGCACGATGTCCTGCGCGATGCGCGCGAAGCGACCCTCGCCGACATCGTCATCGACGTTGTTGGAGCTGCCGCCGGAGACCAGCGCCTGGTTCTCGACCTTCGGGTCCAGGTTCAGCACGTTGTAGGTGGCGATGAGCAGATTGGCGCCCTCGGCGCGGAAGCTGGTGACCTCGGGCTCCAGCGTGCTCGGCGCCGTCACCGTGTAGGCCTCGGTCGGGATCAGCTCGAAATTGCCGAAATTGTAGCTGATGACCCCGGTGATGTTGCCGAGCTGCGCGCCGACATCGACCATCGGCACGCCGGAAGCGAAGACGCCGTTATCCTCGTCGATCTGGATGCGCTCCGGGTTGAAGTCGCCGCCCACCGTGTTGGTCACGCCAGGGCCGCCGGTGCCCGGCTCGATGTTCACAGTGCCGCGCTCACTCAGACCGGTGGCCGGGCCGACAGTGGCCCAGATCTCGCCGAAGCCGTTGGTGGCGCCGACCACGGTCGGCGTCTCCAGCGTCACGCGCATCGCCTCCAGGCTCTCGTAGAAGGCGAGGCCGTCCAACAGCGATTCGGTCGGCGGCAGCAGGCCGTTCGGGCCGAGCACCACCGCATCCGGCAGCGCATTGCCGGAGGAGGTGACGAGGCTCGCACCGGCGCCGGTCGCGGTGATCTGGGTGGTGGAGAGGTTGCCGGTGGCGGCGCCGCCGGGGGTGAATTCGCTGACAGTGCCCTGCACCGTCACCGCATCGCCCACCACCACGCCGGGGGCGCTTCTGGTGAAGACGAAGATGGCGTCGGAGGTGGCGGCGTTGCCGTCGCCGGTCGGGTCCTGCAGATAGTAGCCGTTGCTGTCCACCGCCGTGACGATGCCGCTGGTCCGCACCTGCTGGCCGGCGAGGTCGGAGACCAGGCCGCTGCCCTGGATGGTGTAGATGGCGGTCAGCACCAGCGCATCCTCCACACGCACATCCACGCCGATCGGGTCGAGATCATCGTAATCGGCATCGGCGGAGGTGGCGGTGATGGCGATGGACAGCGCCTCCGTACCCTCGGCCACGCCGTCCTCGATCGCCGTCACCTGCACCTGCCGGGGCTGGTCCCAATTGGCGGTGGTGAAGACCAGGCTGGAGGCGGAGAGCGAGAGATCCGCACCGGGGGCAGCCAGCATCACCGTCACATCGGCCGTGGGCTGGGTCCGCAGCGCCAAGGTGAAGAGGCCGGCGGCGCCGCCTTCCTGCAACGCCAGCTCGCCGGTGGAGACCACCAGGCCGGGCGTCGCCTCGCCACCGAAGCTCTGGCCCGCATTGGGACCACCGAAGCTGTTGGAACCCGGCGTGGCCACCCAGGTGAAGTCGCCATATTCCGCGCCGGTACCGGCGAGCTGCAGGGCGGAGCCCAGCGGCTCGTTGCCCGCCTGCGCGACGCCGATATCGGTGCTGACCATGCCGGCGGCCGGGCCATCTGCCGCGGCCATGGTGCCCTCATAGCTCAGGAACTGCACCACAGTGCCGTTCGGATCGACCAGCGCGATGCCATCCGGCGCACCGTTCTGGAGGCCATTGGCGGGGTAGGAAACCACCGCGGTGCCGAAGCCGCCGCCCTGGTCGGCCAACACGCCGCCCAATGAATTCAGCGCGGCGGGGCTGTTGTAGGCCGAGCCGTTCGAGCCGTTGTAGCGGACCAGGCTCCAGCCGGTCAGGTCGGTGCCGGCGGGGCCGGCTACCTCGATGCGCTCACCGGCATCGGCGCCGTCATTGTCGTAGTGGATTTCGTTGATGAAGATGCTGGTCATGGTACCGCCCCTCTTGCGCCGCGCGGGGTGGTAGCCGGCGGCCGGAGGCAACGTCTCGTTAAGATATCGAGGCACCGGGAAGACCGGGCGCTTCTCGCGGCAGGGTGATCGTCGTGGTCACTCGGGGCTTGACCGGCCGCGCCCGGCGCGGTTCCTGCCCATCATGGACAAGCCGGACCCCGCATCGCCCCCGGTGAAGACGCCCCCGGTGAAGACGCAAGCGCAGTTGGCGCGGGAAGCCAGGCTGGCGGCCGCGCTGCGGGAAAACCTGCGCCGCCGCAAGGCGCAGGCGCGTGCGCGGGCCGAGCCGCCGCCCGAGGCCGAACCCTCGGCGGAAGACTGACGGATTGGACGCCCGGGCGCGCATCGGGTAACCCCGCCCTCCCCCGTTTGCCCTCCTCCGTCGCCTAAGGCCGCTGCCCCATGTCCATCATGCCCGACACCTGGATCCGCCGCATGGCGCAGGACTCGGCGATGATCGAGCCCTTCGTCGAATCGCAGCGGCGGGAGGGCGTGATTTCCTACGGCCTGTCCAGCTACGGCTACGACGCCCGCCTGGCCGACGAGTTCAAGATTTTTACCAATGTCGACAATGCCCTGGTCGATCCGAAGGTGTTCTCGGACCAGAGCTTCGTCACCCGGCAGGGGGCGACCTGCATCATCCCGCCGAACAGTTTCGTGCTGTGCCACACCATCGAATACTTCCGCATTCCGCGGGATGTGCTGGTGATCTGCCTCGGCAAATCCACCTATGCGCGCTGCGGGCTGATCGTGAATGTCACGCCGCTGGAGCCCGAATGGGAAGGCCAGGTGACCATCGAGATCAGCAACACCACCCCCCTGCCCGCCCGCATCTACGCCAATGAGGGCATCTGCCAGTTCCTGTTCCTGCAAGGCAGCGCGCCGCCCGAGGTCAGCTACGCGGACCGCAAGGGCAAGTATATGAGGCAGCGGGGCGTCTCGCTGCCGAAACTCTGAAGCGCGCGGCACGGGAAGCGGGCCCCATTCGGGGCCTCGGGCGCCCTTCAGTCGCCCGCCTTGCTGCGACGATCCGACCAGGGAAGCACATCTGATGGACCGCATCCGTATCCGCGGCGGCAAGCCGCTTTCGGGCAACATCCCGATCGGCGGCGCGAAGAACGCCACCCTGCCGCTGATGGCCGCCGGCCTGCTCTCGGACGGGCCGCTGACACTGGAGAACGCGCCCGACCTAGCCGATATCGCCACCATGCGCGCCCTGCTGGTGCAGCACGGCATGAAGGTGGAGCACGACAAGCCGAAACGCCGCCTGGTGCTGTCCGGTGCCGCCGACAATCTGGAAGCGCCCTATGACCTGGTGCGGAAGATGCGCGCCTCCGTCCTGGTGCTGGGGCCGCTGGTCGCACGGTTCGGGGAGGCGCGCGTGTCGCTGCCCGGCGGCTGCGCCATCGGCACCAGGCCGGTCGATCTGCACATCAAGGGGCTGGAGCAGATGGGCGCCGTCTTCGACCTGGAAGGCGGCTACATGCATGCGAAGGCGCCCCAGGGTCTGCGCGGTGCCACCATCATCTTCCCGCAGGTCAGCGTCGGCGCGACGGAAAACCTGCTGATGGCGGCAACGCTGGCCGAAGGCACCACCGAACTGGTGAATGCGGCGCGGGAGCCGGAGATCGGCGACCTCGCCATGTGCCTGATGCGGATGGGTGCGCGGATCGAGGGCATCGGCACGGATCGGCTGGTGGTGGAAGGCGTCAAGCGCCTCGGCGCCGCGACGCACCCGATCATCCCGGACCGGATCGAGGCCGGCACTTACGCCTGCGCCGCCGCCATCACCGGCGGCACCGTGCTGCTGGAAGGCGCGCGGATGCTGGACCTCGGCGCCGTGGTGCGGACGATGCGCGAATGCGGGGTGGATGTGGCGGAGGAGACGGAGGGGCTGCGCATCACTCGCAAGAATGGGCTGCGCGGCGCCGATGTGATGACCGAGCCCTTCCCCGGCTTCGCCACCGACATGCAGGCGCAATTCATGGCGCTGATGTGCGTGGCGGAGGGTGCCAGCATGATCACGGAGACCATCTTCGAGAACCGCTTCATGCATGTGCCGGAACTGACCCGCATGGGCGCGCGCATCAAGTATCATGGCCAGTCGGCCATCGTGCGCGGCGTGCCGAAGCTGTCCGGCGCCCCGGTGATGGCGACCGACTTGCGCGCCAGCGTCAGCCTGGTGCTGGCCGGCCTGGCGGCGCAGGGCGAGACCATCGTCAACCGCGTCTATCACCTCGATCGCGGCTATGAGGCGCTGGAGCAGAAGCTGTCCGCGGTGGGCGCGGAGATCGAGCGGGTCTGACTACACTTCTGTCCGCAGGACGAAGCGCAGCTTCTCCGCCAGTTCCTGCCGGCGATAGGGCTTGGACAGCAGCACCACGCCCGGGTCGAGCCGGCCGTGATGCACCACCGCATTCTCGGTATAGCCGGAGGTGTACAGCACCCGCAGCCCCGGCCGCAGCAGCAGGGCGGAGACGGCGAGCTGCGGGCCGGACATGCCGCCTGGCATCACCACATCGGTGAACAGCACGTCGATCAGCGCATCGCCGCGCAGGATCTCCATCGCCTCCCGCCCGTCGCGCGCCGACAGCACGGTGTAGCCCAGCAGGGTCAACTCGCCCGCCACATGGGCGCGGACCATGTCGTCATCCTCCACCACCAGCACCGATTCCGTACCGCCGCCGATCCGGGGGGCGATGGGGCGCGGCGGAATGCGTGCGGCGCCGGGGCTCATGGCGCGCGGCAGATACAACTTCACCGTGGTGCCCTGGCCCGGCTCCGAATAGATCTTCACATGGCCCTGGGACTGCCTGACGAAGCCATAGACCATGCTGAGGCCGAGCCCGCTGCCGCGGCCGAATTCCTTGGTGGTGAAGAACGGCTCGAAGGCCTGGCTCAGCACCTCCGGCGTCATGCCCTGGCCGGTGTCGGTGACCGCGATCAACAGGTATTCGCCCGGTACAACCTCATCATTCCGCGCCGCATAGGCGGCATCCAACTCCGCCTCCGCCACCTCCACCGTCAGCAGGCCGCCATGCGGCATGGCATCGCGCGCATTCAGCATGAGGTTGAGCAGCGCGGCCTCGAGCTGGGAGGGGTCCACCAGCGCGGGCGGCAGGCCGGCCGGCAGTTCAAAGCGGCATTCCACATGTGCCCCCAGCGTGCGGCGCAGCAGCCGCTCGATCCGTCTGATCTCGGTGGACAGATCCGCGGCGCGCGGCTCCAGCGGCTGGCGGCGGGCGAAGGCGAGCAGGCTGCGGGTCAGCTCACCGCCGCGCTCGGCCGCCATGCGGGTGGTCTCGGCCAGTTGCAGCAGATCCGGATCATGCTCCAGCCGTTCGGCAAGCAGTTCGGCACTGCCCAGGATCACGGTCAGCAGATTGTTGAAATCATGCGCCATTCCGCCGGTCAGCTGGCCCACCGCCTCCATCCGCTGGGCGCGCAGCAGCTTGCGGTTCAGCGCGGTGATCGCCTCCCGCTGTTGCTGCAGGGATTCCGCGCTGCGGTTCAGCACCGCCATCAGCCCGCCCAACTCGCCCTTCGGGTGGGGCGCGGGGATGCGGGCGGAGAGATCACCCTCGCCCAGGCGGGCCGCCATGGTGGCGATGCGCGCGACCTGGCGGCGGATCGTCACCTCACCGATCACCCAGACCGCGGTGCCGAGCAGCAGGGACAGGAAGGCGAGGATGGCCAGATCCTCGCGCAGCCGCCGGTTCGCCGGCGCCAACAGGTCCTGCTGATTCTGCCCCACCAGGACCCGCAGCCCGGACTCGGTCAGAAGCGGCGCCGTGCCGCTGGCCCAGATGAGGGTGGCACCATCTTCCGCCCGCAACGCCGCCGTCTCACCCGCGCCGGCAGATAGTGCGAAGCGGCCGAGGGGTGCGTCCAGGATCGACTGGCCGATGCGCGAAGCACGCGCCGGGTTCGGTTGCCAGACCAGCACCGTGCCCTGCTGGTCCAGCAGCAGGATTTCCATGCCGGGCCCGACCAGCCGCAGATCCTCCCCGACCAGCCGCTCCAGGTCGAGTCCGGCCAGGATGACCGATTCGAGGTCGCCCGCCAGGTTGCGGACCGGGCGGACGATTTGTAGCACCGCGCTACCGCTCATGCGTCCGAAGGCGGCGTCCAGCACCAGCCCGTCTTCCGTTGTCTGCGCTCGCTGGAAGTAGCTTCGGTCCGCCAGGCTGAGCTCACGCCCCGACTGCAACGAATCGCAGAACAGCCGGCCTTCGCGGTCGGTGGTCAGGATGCCGGTATATTGCGGATATTGCTCGCGGACCCGCGTCAGGAAGGCCGAGCAGCCTTCGCGGCTTTCGGTCTGCAGGTCCCGCGCCCGGGCCAGCCCGTACAGGAGTTGCCCGGTGGCCAGGATGCGGGCCTCCAGGTCACGCGCCACATCGGAGGAGGCCTCGACAATGCGTGCGGTCGCGGAATCGATCTGAACCCCGCGCTCATGAAACGAACGCAGGCCGAGCAGAAGTCCGGGCAGGATCATCGACATGGCAACCAGCCACAGCAATCGAGCGCGGATGCTCATGCCAAGGCCACCCCCTTTCCGGCGTCCAAGGCCGGGCCGGTCGACCCGGCCCGGGGTCGGCCTGCGCCGCCCTTGCCTGGCGCCATTCTGGCGCCGCGACCATCTGTGACCGCCTGCTGGCGCCAAAATGGGCCAGGCGGCGCATCTACAGCCAGATTGATGCTGACATGGCCGGGAAGTCGCCGCAACCGCGCCGCGGTTCCGGCGTGGTCGTTCACCGGAACATTCCGCCTCCATCCACGTCGACCACCGTGCCGTTGATATAGGCGGCACGGGGGGAGGCCAGGAACACCGAGAGGTCGGCGATCTCCGCCGCCTCGATCGGGCGGCCATAGGGCAGGCCGGTCAGCGTTTCCGCCCAGCGCTCCGGATCGCCGAACTGGAGCTGGGCGTTCACGCGCGCCTGCGTTTCCATCCGGTCCGTCCGCGTCGCCGCCGGGTTGATGCCCAGCACCCGCACGCCGCTGGCCTGCGCCGAACCACCGAGTGCGGAGGTGAAGGCCACCAGCGCCGCATTGCCGGCACCACCGCAAATATAAGCCATGCGTGGCGCCCGCCCGGCCATGCCGATGATGTTGAGGATGACGCCCGCGCGTTTCGCCTCCATTCCGGCATAGTAGAGCTGGCACATGTGGATGTAGCCGAGCACCTTGAGGTCCCAGGCCTGCTGCCAGCGGGCGAAGGGAATGTCCTGCAACCGTCCTGCGGGGATCGCGCCGGCGTTGTTCACCAGGATGTCCACCTCCGGGAAGGCAGCGTGCAGGCGTTCCCGCTCGATCGGCTGGGACAGGTCGGCCGCCAGCGTCTCGACCCGCACCTGCGCCGCGCCGCGCACCGCATCGGCCGCAGCGTCCAGCGTCGCGGCATCGCGCCCGACCAGCACCAGGTCGCAGCCCGCTGCCGCGAAGGCCTGGGCGCAAGCCAGGCCGATGCCCTTCGAGCCGCCGGTGATCAGCACCCGGCGGCCAGCGAGGTTCATGTCCACCGGCGTCAGACCTCCATCTCGATGACGAAGGGGCGGTCGCTGGCAAAACTCTGGCGCATCAGGTCGGCGACGCCCTCCAGCGTGTTGGTGCGCGCGGCTTCCACGCCCATGCCGTTGGCCAGCTTCACCCAATCGAGGTTCGGGTTGCCCAGGTCCAGCATGTCCATCGCCGTGCGGCCCGGATTGGCGCCGACGCCCTGATATTCGCCGAGCAGGATCTGGTACTTGCGGTTTGCGATGATGATGGTGGTGATGGGCAGCTTCTCCCGCGCCTGGGTCCACAGCCCCTGGAGCGTGTACATGCCCGAGCCATCGGCCTGCAGGTTGATGACCCGCCGGCCCGGCGCGCCGATCGCGGCGCCAGTGGCGAGTGGAATGCCGCAGCCGATGGCGCCGCCGGTGATGTGCAGCCAGTCATGCGCTGGCGCGGCGTGGGTGAATTTGTAGAAGCCGCGGCCGAAGGACACGGATTCATCGGCCACCACGCTGTTGTCCGGCATCAGCGCCGCCAGCGTCTGCGCCAGGCCTTCCGGGGTCGGCGTGCCGCGCACGGCTTCGGGCCGCGGACCCGGATTGGCGAAGGCGGCCTGCGGTGCGCCGAGTTCATCGGCCAGCGCCGTCAGCGCCTGGATCGGGTCCGCCTCGTACCGCGTCAGCAGCAGGATGTCGGCGTCTTCCCGGTGATGGCGGGACGGCTTGTTCGGATAGGCGAAGAAGCCCACCGGCGCCTTGCTGTTGACCAGGATGATGGTGGTGTAGGGCTTCAGTGCCTCGATCGCGAGATCGACCGGATAGGGCACGCGCTCCAGCTGCATGCGGCCCTGGCCGCGCTCGACCCGGCTGTTGGACATCTCGGCCAGCACATGCGCGCCCGTTGCCTGGGCGATGCGCCAGGCCAGCGCCTGCGCCTGCTGCGTCAGCGCCAGGCCGCCGAGCAGGATCAGCACATCCTTGCGGCCGCGCAGCGCGCTGGCAGCGTTGCGGATGGCCAGCGGGTCCGCCTGCGGCGCGGCGGGCACCGGCAGCGCGGCGGCCGGGCCGTTCGGCGCCTCGTCCCAGCAGACATCCGATGGCAGGATCAGGCTGGCAATCTGGCCGGGCGAGGTGCGGGCGGCCTGTACGGCTACCGCCGCATCGCGCGCCACATCCGTCGCCTTCTCCACCGTGCGGACCCAGCCGGAGACACCGCGCGCGAAACCCTCCGTGTCGGCGGTGAGCTGTGCGTCCAGCGGGCGGTGATAGGTCGCCTGGTCGCCGACGCAGTTCACCATGCCGGACCTTGCGCGGCGGGCGTTGTGCAGGTTGGCCAGGCCATTCGCCAGGCCCGGGCCGCAATGCAGCAGCGTCGCCGCCGGCTTGCCGGCCATGCGGAAATAGCCATCGGCCATGCCGGTGACGACATTCTCCTGCAGACCAAGGACGCAGCGCATGCCCGGGATGCGGTCCAGCGCGGCGACGAAATGCATCTCGCTCGTGCCGGGATTGGCGAAACACGTATCCACCCCAGCGCCCAGCAGGGTGTGCACCAGACTTTCGGCTCCGTTCACCGCAATCCTCCCCAATGACAGGGGCGCAAGGTGCGCGGGCCGGGGCGCAGCCGCAAGGGTGGGGAAAGATTGCCCTTTCTTCATTATGTGGCTTAGGCATGGACGGTGGGTTACGCAAAGCAGCGAGATTGGCGATGATAACGATCGCGTCAGAAGGGGGGCTTCGGCGCGTATGGGGGAGGGTTCCGGGCATGCCGCGCCTGGCCATTGCATTCTTCTGCTCGGGCTTCGCAGCCCTGCTGTGCCAGATCGTCTGGCAGCGCATGCTCGGCATCTTCGCCGGTTCCGACACCATCTCCGCCGCCCTGGTGGTGGGCGCCTTCCTGGCGGGGCTGGGGCTGGGCTCCATCATCGGGGCGAAGCTGGCGGACCGGCTTTCGCCCTATCACGCGCTGCTGGGCTTCGCCCTGGCGGAGGCCGGGGTGGCGGTGTTCGCGCTGGTCTCCAAGCTGTTCCTGTATGACTTCCTGGCCACGGACCTTGCCGGCGTGGTGGACAGCCCGGTGGCGATCTTCGCGCTGTGCTTCGCCGGCCTGGTGCTGCCGACCACCCTGATGGGCGCGTCCCTGCCGCTGCTGGCGCGCGCAGTGGCGACCAGCCTGGACACGGTGGCGGAGCGAATCGGCAGCCTCTACGGGCTGAATACGCTGGGCGCGGGCCTCGGCGCGCTGCTCGGCGGCTGGGTGCTGGTGGGGCACCTGGGTTTCGTCGGCGCGCTGGCGCTGGCGGCGGGGCTGGATGTGCTGGCGGCGGGGCTGGCGCTGACCCTGCTGCCGGGCCTGTCCCGCCTCGCGCCGCCGCCACCGGCGCGCGTTGTCACCACGGCGGAGGCCGAGCCCTTCGGCAGCCTGCGGATGTGGTGCCTGCTGGTGTTCCTCTCGGGCTACATCATCGTGGCGATGGAGATCGTCTGGGTGCGGCTGATGGGGCAGATCGGGCAGTACCACGCCTATCTGTTCCCGACCGTGCTCGGCATCTTCCTGCTGGCCGATGGCGCGGGCATCGCGGTGGCGTCGCGCATGGTGCGGCGGATGCGCGACCCGCGACCGGCCTTCTTCATGACCCAGGCGGGCGGCTTCGCTCTGGGCGCGGCGCTGATCCTGCTGCTGATCTGGGCGCTGCCCTACTGGCCGATCAACCAATACGTCTCCGCCGACATGCAGCGGCTGCGCGATGGCGGGCTGGTGACGACGGTCCTGCTGACCTTGTTCGTGGTCGGCCCGCCGAGCTTCCTGATCGGCATGACCTTCCCCTTCGTGCAGCGCGCCGTCCAGCAGGATCTGGCGAGCGTCGGCGCACGGGTCGGCTGGGTGCAGCTGTCGAACATCCTGGGCAATGCGGCGGGGTCGATCCTGACCGGGCTGGTGACCTTTCACTTCATCGGCACCGCCGGCACGCTGCTGTTGCTGGCGGCGCTGTCCCTGCTGCTGATGCTCGGCTGGCTTTGGCGCGCCGGGCGCGGGCGGAAACCGGAGATGGCGCTGGCGGCGGCCTGTGCCGTGGCGCTGGTGGCGCTGCCGAGCAATGCCACGCTGTGGTCCCGCCTGCATGCCGAACAGCCGGGCCAGACGGTCGCCTGGTCCGAGGACCGGTCCGGCATCGCCTTCTTCCGCGACGAAAACCGGCCCGGTGAGGGTCCGCACGGCCCCTTCTTCATCCAGGGCTTCAGCCAGGGGCGCATCCCCTTCCTGCCGATCCATCAGTTCCTTGGCGCGGTCGGGCCGCTGCTGCACCCGGACCCGAAGGCGGTGCTGTGCATCGGCATCGGCTCCGGCGGCACGCCCTGGGCGGCCGGCGTGTCGCCCCTCACGCAATCTGTGCGAGCGATCGAGCTGGTGGGGCCGGTGCTGACCGCGCATGCGGAGATCGCGGCGCGCTACCCCAGCAGCCCGATCGCGGAAATGGTCGAGAACCCGCGCTGGGCGCTGGAGTATGGCGATGGCCGCCGTGCCTTGGCGCGGGGCGATGAGCTGTATGACGTGATCCAGGCGGATGCGATTCTGCCCGAGGGCTCGCATTCCGGCCTGTTGTACTCTGCCGAATTCCTGGAGCAGGTTCGCGCCCGGCTGGCGCCTGGCGGCATCTATGTGCAGTGGGGGCCGAGCCGCCGCGTGGTGGCGACCTTCGCCGCAGTCTTCCCGCACACGCTGTTGCTGATGCCCGGCTCCGTGCTGATCGGCTCCAACAGCCCGATCCCCTACGACCCGGCCCGACTGGCGCAGCGTTTCGCGCAGCCGGAGGTGACGGCCCATCTGGCCCGCGGCAATCGCGATTTCGGTGACTATGCGGGAATGTTCGCCGCGCCGGCGCTGGCCTGGGCGCCGGGATCGCGCCGGCCGGAAGTATCGCTGACCGATGTCTTCCCGCGCGACGAATTCTACCTCAACAACGGCGTCCGCCACACCAATACGCTGCGCCGGCCGGAGGAACTGCTGGACCAGTAGAAGGTGGCCGGATGGCGGCAACGTCAGCCGCGGGGTAGGCTGGCGCAACAAGACTCCGGATGATGTCGATGAAGAAGGTTCTGCTGGTCGGCTTCATCTGCGGCGCGCTGGCCGTGCTGGTGTTCCATCAGGGCACGCAATACGTGCTGCATCACCAGTTCGCGCTGATCAAGCTGCTGCCCTTCGTGCCGGATGCCTTCCGCCCCGCCTCCGCCGGCTTCAGCCTGCGGCCGGTGCCGCCCTGGGGGGTGCCGCAGGTGCTGTCGATGGCCTTTTGGGGCGGGCTGTGGGGCATTGTGCTGGCGGCGCTGATCCGCTGGGGGCGGATGCCGGACCTGCTGACCGGCTTCGTGCTGGGCGCCGTGGTCTGCACCGTGGTGGGCTTCACCCTGGTGGCGCAGTATCGCGGCGTGCCGATGTGGGCCGGCGGCAACACCATCATCTGGGCACGGGCGGCGCTGCTCAACGGTGCCTTTGGCTGGGGCACGGCCTTCCTGATGCGGCCCTTTTCGCTGCGTGGTGGCTGAACGGCACGTCAGCCCGTCAGTCGCCCCAGCAGCGCCGTGAGGTCGGCCAGCCGCCGGCAGCCGGTCTTGCGGCGGATGGCGGCAAGCTGGTCCCGCGCCGTCGCCACCGAAATCTGCCGTGCCGCGGCATGCTGCGCCAGCGTCCGCCCTGCGCCGAGCGAGGCGGCCAACGCGCCCTCGGCGGGCGTCAGCCCGAAGGCCTGGCGCAGGAGCGGGGCACGGGGACGGCTGCGGGTGCGGTCATCCGTCACCAGCAGCATGACGCCGGCAAATCCATCCGGGACCCCGAAGGCCTCCAGCCGCCGCAACGGCACCGCCTGCACCAGATAGGGCGGCGCGCCGCTGGGCCGGGGCAGCGCCACGCTGGCGGCATCCGGCATCATCTTCACCTTGCCGGAGATCGCCGCGAGCGCAGCGCCCACGGCGCGGGCCAGCGCCTGCCGTGCCGCCGCATGCGGGGTGGCGAGGCCCCCCTCCGTGGCCAGAGCCAGCCCATCCTGCTGCGCGGCCATCGCCTCCACCGCCGGATTGGTGACGATGATGCGGCGCTGCAGGTCCAGCAGCAGCACCCCCTGGCGCAGCGCCGAAAAGCCCATCCGCATGGCGCGCGCCGCCTGCCAGCCATCGGCCGCCAGGCGGTGCTCCATCATCAGGGCGCGGCGCAGATGCGGGAAGATCGGCCCGAGCAGCGCCTCCTCCGCCGTGTCGAAGGGCGCCGCGCCGACGGAGCGATGAAAGGCGATGCGCCCCACCATGCCATCCGCCGTCTGCATGCTGGCCGAGAGGCAATGAAAGGCGCCGTCGCGCGGGGCCTTCCATTCGTTCCAGATGGCCGAGCGCCGATAGGCGGACAGCGGCACCACGCGGCCCATGTTCAGCACGCCTTCCCCCTGCTGGGCGGCCGCGGCGGCCCAGGGGTCGCGATGAATCCAGTGATCCTGGTAGCGCGCGGTCACATCCGGGGCCAGGCCGCCGCCCTCGCAGCGGCTTTCCCGCAGCACGCCATGCTCATACTGCATGAGGTGCACTGCATGGGTACTGGCCTGCAGACGTTTCGCCAGCGGGGCAATGGCATTGGCCAATCCATGCCCGTCCACCACGGCGGCGTAGATGTCCAGCGCTAAGGACTCTGGCGAGAATGTGGTGGTCGGTTCGCTCACGTAGCCGAGATTACCACCTTACTGCAGTCGTGTCAGCGGTAACGTCAAAAGGCTGGGGCGGGTGGGACCATCCGACAGGACGCAAGGGCTCGCTTGCGCAGCGGCGGGCGCGCCGCCACCTTGACCAGATGGCCGAATCCCTTCGCGTACAACCCGACCCGACGGACCCACGCCTCACACGGCGCGTGACCGGCCTCGACCACACCGGCCAGGCCATCGAGACCAGCGTGACGGTGGAACGACCGCTGACGCTGTATCTGAACGGGCAGGAGATCGTCACCATGATGACGATCCTGGACCGACCGGAGGACCTCGCAATTGGCTACCTGCTGAACCAGGGCATGCTGCGCCGGGCGGATCACGTCACTGGCGTGGAGTATGACGAGGACCTCCAGGTCGTGGTGGTCCGCACCGAGGCGAAGACGGATTTCGAGGCCAAGCTGCGCAAGAAGACGCTGACCTCCGGTTGTGCCCAGGGCACCGCCTTTGGCGATCTGATGGAGGATTTCGCCGGGGTGCGGCTGCCGGAAGCAGCGCGGCTGCACACCTCCTGGCTGTACCGCCTGCTGCACCGCATCAACACGCTGCCGAGCCTGTACCTGGAGGCCGGCGCCATCCATGGCTGCGCGCTGTGCCGGGAGGATCAGCCGATCGTCTACATGGAAGACGTCGGCCGCCACAATGCCGTGGACAAGATCGCCGGCTGGATGTTCCGGGAGAATGAAGCGCCCGAGGACAAGATCTTCTACACCACCGGTCGCCTGACCTCGGAGATGGTGATCAAGACCGTCCGCATGGGCATCCCCATCCTGCTGTCCCGCTCCGGCTTCACCGCCTGGGGGGTGGAACTGGCGCGGGAGGCGAACCTGACCCTGATCGGCCGCTGCAAGGGCAAGCGCTTCGTGGCGCTGGCCGGTGAACAGCGCCTGGTGTTCGACGCGGACCTCACCCATGTGCCGGAGGAATCGGCAAAGCACTGGCGCAAGAACAGCGCCGAGGCGATGGGCTCCGCCGATGCGGAATGAAACACTCGCCGTGGTGCTGGCCGGTGGGCTGGCGCGGCGCATGGGCGGTGGCGACAAGCCGCTGCGGCTGCTCGCCGGGCGCCCGCTGCTGGACCATGTGCTGGAACGGCTGCTGCCACAGGTGGCGGCCACCATCCTGAACGCCAATGGCGACCCGGCGCGCTTTGCCGCCTGGGGCCTGCCCGTGGTCGCGGATGGCATGCCCGACCACCCCGGCCCGCTCGCCGGCATCCTGGCCGCGCTGGATTGGGCGGCGGAGGCACGGCTCGATTGCGCCTGGGTGGTCTCCGTCCCCGGCGATTCGCCGCTGATTCCGGACGATTTGGTGGCGCGGTTGCATGCCGTGCGCGAGGCGGCGGGGGTGCCACTGGCCTGTGCCCGCTCCGACGGCCAGACCCACCCGCCGATCGGCCTGTGGCCGGTGGCGTTGCGCCATGATCTGCGTGCAGCGCTGGCGGCAGGGGAACGCAAAATCGACCGCTGGACGGCGCGCCACGGCATCGCCCATGCCGATTGGCCCACCCAGCCGATCGACCCCTTCTTCAATGCAAATGCCCCGGAAGACCTGGCGGAGGCCGAGGCGCTGCTGGCGGCCCTTGCAACCGACCGTCGCTGATCCGATACAGAAGCGGTGCGTCACACAACGATGCGCCATACCGGGAAGCAAATCCGATGAAGTCCGTCCTGTTCGGCTCGCTCGCCGCCATCATCCTGGCCATCGGCGCCTATGTGGTGCTCGACCGCAACTTCCAGCAGACCGCCGAGCAGCGCCACACGACACAGGGCGTGCGGCTGTAGGCTGGTTCAGAATACGCCGCGGAAGGGCAGCACGGCGATCCGGTCGCCGGGGCTGACGGTGGTGACTTCCTCGGGCAATTCGGCCAGCGCGTCGGATTGCGTCAGCGAGGTCAGCAGCCCCGCCCCCTCGCGGGCGAATTTTTCGGCCCGCGGCAGGCCGCTACCGGGGATCAGGCGCACCCGCACATATTCCCGCCGCCCCTCCTTCTTGCGATAGGCGAAGGCGGCTTCCGCTGGGAAGCGCGGCAGGGGCTCGGGCAGCGCCCCGGCCAGACGCAGCACCAGCGGCCGGGCCAGATGCAGGAAGGTGACCACGGCCGCCACCGGGTTGCCGGGCAGTCCCACCACCGGCGTGCCGCCAATGACCCCCATGGCCGCCGGGCGGCCCGGCTTGATCGCGAGCCGCCAGAACACCAGCCGCCCGCCCTGGTCGATCGCCGCCTTCACATGGTCGGCCTCCCCGGTCGAGACGCCACCCGAGGTCAGCAGCAGGTCATGCGTCGCCGCGGCGCCGGCGAGGGCGGCGGCGGTGGCATCCGCCCGGTCGGGCAGGATACCGAGGTCCCGCGCCTCCACCGGCAGCCCGGCCAGCAGCGCAAGCAGGGTGAAGCGGTTCGAATCATAGGTCTGTGCGGCGGCCAGCGGCGTGCCCGGCTCCGCCAGTTCATCCCCGGTGGAGAAGACGCCGACCCGCACCCGCCGCCGCACGGACAGGCTGGTGAGGCCGAGCGCCGCGGCCAGGCCGATATCCTGCGGCAGCAGCCGGCGACCGGCCTCCAGCGCCACCGCGCCCTGCGCCACATCCTCCCCGGCCGGGCGGCAATTGGCGCCGCGCTTTAGCCCGGGCGCCAGCAGCACCGCGCCGTCTTCCTCCCGCGCATCCTCCTGCATCATCACCGTATCGGCGCCAGCCGGCATCGGCGCGCCGGTGAAGATGCGGATGGCGGTGCCGGGGGTGATGCCGCCGCTTTCCTGGCCGGCCTGCAAGCGGGCCACGACCGGAAGCCGCGTCTCGCCTGACGCGGCCAGGTCGGCATGGCGGAAGGCATAGCCATCGACGGCGGAATTGAAGAAGGGGGGCAGCGGCAGCGGCGCGCGCAGATCCCCGGCCAGCACCCGGCCCAGCGCGTGCAACAGCGCGGCCGGTTCCGCCCCCGGCAGTGGCGGCACCCGCTCCGCGATCAGCGCCTGCGCCGCGTCCACGGACATCAGCTTGCCGCCGAAGGCGAAGCAATCGTCGCTGAGTTGCGCCATGCCCGCCTCCCCTCACCCGCGCAGCGGAATGGCGCGCGCCAGCATCAGATCGGCGATGGCACCGATATCGTCCAGATGCAGATGTGGCAGCGTGCGGGAAGGTGGCGCGACATCGGCGGCGATGCCGATGATGGCGGGGTCGTCCGGGTGCAGCCAGGGCTTGGCGTTGGTGGCGCGGAACACCTCGATCTTCGGATGCGGGTCGCGCTTGAAGCCCTCGATGATCACCAGATCCACCGGATCGAAACGGGCCAGCAGCTCCGCCAGCGTGGCTTCCGGCGTGCCGCGCAGCTCCGTCATCAGCGCCCAGCGGCGGGCGGAGGAAACCAGCACCTGGCGCGCGCCCGCCTGCCGATGCGCGTGGCTGTCCTTGCCCGGACGGTCGACGTCGAACTCATGATGCGCGTGCTTGAGGGTGGAGACCGCCACGCCACGGGATGCGAGCTCCGGGATCAGGCGCGTCAGCAGCGTGGTCTTGCCGGAGCCGCTCCAGCCGGCCAGTCCGATCAGGCGCAAGGTCAGGGCATCCTGGAAATGAGAAGGGCCGGCCGTGGCTTCACCACGGCCGGCCCCGTCAGGGCAAGTGGGGCGTGTCTCAGTCCGCGCCGAGCGGGCGGGCGCCCGCGGGGCCGGCCACGGTGGTGCGCGCCTTCTCCAGCTCCTCCTCCACCCACAGGGAATGGTGTTCCTTCGCCCAGTTCAGGTCCACCTGGCCGGAGCCCATGGCATCGAAGGCGCCCTTCATGCCGATGGAGCCGATATAGATGTGGCCCAGCATCACGGCGATCATCAGGACGGACAGGATGCCGTGCACGGTGTGCGCCAACTGCTGGCCGGACATGTCGGTGACCGCGAAGGGGAAGATCAGCACATAGCCGGAGATGGCAACCACCGTGCCGCCCAGGACCGTGATCCAGAACACCAGTTTCTGGCCAGCATTGAAGCGCGCCGCATCCGGGTGCCCCTTGCCTATGAAGCCGCCGCCCGCCTTCAGCCAGACCAGATCCAGCCTGTTCGGGACGTTGTCCCTCACCCAGACCAGGAACATCAGGACGATGCCGAGGGTGAAGGGGAAGGCCAGGTAGTTGTGCGCGATCTTGCCCCACAGGCTGATCGCGGTGAACGCCTCCGGCCCGATGATCGGCAGCAGCAGGAAACGACCGAAGGTGAGGTTCAGGCCGGACAGGGCCAGCACGATGAAGCTGCTCGCCGTCATCCAATGCGCCACCCGCTCGAACAGGTTGAAGCGCTGAATGGTGCGGCCGGCGGGGCCGGCCTCCACGGTCATGCGGCCCTTGGCCAGGAAGAAGATCACCAGGATCGCCAGCATGCCGAGCACGGCGACACCGCCGACCCAGGTGAGCGTGCGGTTGTGGAAGTCGCGCCATTCCCGCCCCTCGGGCTGGATCAGCGTGGCGGCCTGGCGGTCCGGGATGGTGATGCGGCCGCCGATACGCTCACCGCGCAGCGCCGCCTGCAGCTCCATCTCCTCGGCCGAGAGTTGGCCGCGGTCGCTGAAGGGTGCGGGCGTCGGCGGGACGTTGGAGGGCTGGCGCGGCTGCGGATCGGTCACGGCCTCGGCCGCTGGCGACGGCGCCGTGCCGGTGGGCGTGTCGCCCTGCAGGGTGGTCTCGGGCACCTGCCCGCTGCCCTGGCCGCCGCTGGCGGGGCCGACTTCCGGCACAGGCGCCTGGATTTCGGGGGCGCCGGGGGGCGGGGCGCCGGGTTGGGTCTGCCCGAAGGCCGGGGCTGCCAGCAGCAGCGCCGCGACCAGGGCGGGGGCGAGGCGGATCATATCGCCACCGTCTCCTGATAGGCGGTGCGCCAGCCCCAGGCGCCGGCGCCGTAGCCGCGCTGCTGCACACGCTCGCGGTATATGGTCGCGATCATTTCGCCATCGCCGGCCAGCAGCGCCTTGGTGCTGCACATCTCGGCACAGAGCGGCAGCTTGCCCTCGGCGATGCGGTTGGAGCCGTACTGGGTATATTCGACGATGGTGTTGTCCTGCTGCGGCCCACCGGCGCAGTAGGTGCATTTGTCCATCTTGCCGCGGCCACCGAAATTGCCGACGCGCGGATACTGCGGCGCCCCGAACGGGCAGGCGTAGAAGCAGTAGCCGCAGCCGATGCACAGATCCTTGTCGTGCAGCACGATCGCATCCGCCGTCGTGTAGAAACAACTGACGGGACAGACCGCAGCGCAGGGCGCATCGGTGCAGTGCATGCAGGCCATAGAAATCGAACGCTCACCGGGCCGGCCATCATTGATGGTGACGACGCGGCGGCGGTTGATGCCCCAGGGCACCTCGTGCTCGTTCTTGCAGGCGGTGACGCAGGCGTTGCATTCGATGCAGCGGTCGCTGTCACAGAGGAACTTCATGCGCGCCATGATTAGGCACTCCTGATCTGGCAGAGCGTGACCTTGGTTTCCTGCATGAAGGTCACCGGATCGTAGCCATAGGTGGTCACCGCGTTGACGCTTTCGCCGAGCACGATCGGGTCCGTGCCCTGCGGATACCTGCTGCGCTGATCCACGCCCTGGAACCAGCCGGCGAAGTGGAAGGGCATCCACGCCACGCCACGGCCGACGCGTTCCGTCACCAGCGCCTTCACCCGCACGCGGGCGTTGCTCTCCGGCCCCAGCACCCAGACGTTCTGGCCGTCGCGGATGTTGCGGGTGGCCGCATCCTCCGGGTTGATCTCGACGAACATGTCCTGCTGCAGCTCGGCCAGCCACTTGTTGGAGCGGGTTTCCTCGCCGCCACCCTCATATTCGACCAGGCGGCCGGAGGTAAGGATGATGGGGAAGTCGCCGGCTACCTGATGGCTGCGGTTCTGCACGGAGACACCGAGATGCGGCAGGCGGAAGCCGCGGCGGTCCGGCAGAGTGGGGTATTGCGCGATCAGGTCGGTGCGCGGCGTGTAGATCGGCTCCCGGTGCACCGGCACCGGGTCGGGCAGGTTCCAGGCCACGGCACGGGCCTTTGCGTTGCCGTAGGGCACGCAGCCATGTTCCATGGCAACGCGGATAATGCCGCAGGACAGGTCGGTGGCCCAGGAGAAGCTGCCGCCATTGCTCTCGATCCAGCCGCGCTCCGCCTCGGTCAGTTCCTCATACCAGCCGAGGCGCTTCAGCACGTCGACGGTGAATTCCGGGTAGCCGTCCTGGATCTCGGAGCCGAGCGAGTAGGACCCCTCCGCCAGCAGCGTCTTGCCCTCACGCTCCACGCCGAAGCGGGCGCGGAAGGTGCCGCCGCCGTTCTTCACGTGCAGGTTGGTGTTGTACAGGATGTGCGTGCCCGGGTGCTTCATCTCCGGCGTGCCCCAGCAGGGCCAGGGCAGCCCGTAGAACTCGCCCTCCACCGGCGTGCCGGGGGCGCCGCGAAGCGTCACCAGGTCGAACTTGTCCTGGTGTTCCATGTGCAGCTTCAGGCGTTCCGGCGACTGGCCGGAATAGCCGGTGCTGAGCGAGCCGCGGTTGATCTCGCGCAGGATGCTTTCGGCGGTCGGCGCGTTGTTGCGGATCTCGTAGGGCTTGAACATTTCCGCCTGGATGCGGATCGGCAGCCCCTTGCGTTCCGCCGCGCCATCCAGCGCGCCGGCCAGGCGGTACATCAGCTCATAGTCGGTCTTCGATTCGAACAGCGGGGCGACGATACGCGCGCCCCACTGGATGGAGCGGTTGGAGGCGCTGCGGCTGCCATCGCATTCGAACTGCGTGGTGGCGGGCAGCAGGTAGGTGTTTTCCTTGCGGTCGGCCAGCACGGCGAAGGTGGTGGGGTGCGGGTCGGCGACCACCAGCAGGTCTAGCGCCTCCAGCCCCTTCACCGCTTCCGGCATGCGGGTGACGGTGTTGCCGCCATGGCCCACCACCAGCATGCCGCGAAGACGGTCGCGCTGCTCGATCTGGTCCTTTGGCAGCGTCACCGCATCGAAGTAGCGGGTGGTTGGGATGCCGGGCGTGCCCATCATCGCCGGGCTGTCGAAGCGCGGCACCATGTCTTCGTAGCGCACGTCCCAGACGCGCGACCAATGGCGCCAGGCGCTCTCCGCCAGCCCGTAATAGGCGGGCAGCGTGGTCACATCGAGGCCGAAGTCGGTGGCGCCCTGCACGTTGCAATGGCCGCGAAAGATGTTCGCGCCGCCGCCATTGTTGCCGACATTGCCAGTGGCCAGCAGCAGGATGGAGAAGGCGCGCACATTGGCGGTGCCGACGGTCTTCTGCGTCGCACCCATGCACCAGATCAGCGTGGACGGTTTCTGGGTGGCGAAGGCTTCGGCCACCTTCTTGAGCTGCGGCCCCGGCACGCCGGTGACGCGCTGCACTTCCTCCGGCGTCCACTTCGCGCATTCGGCGCGGATCTCATCCATGCCGTAGACGCGCTGGGCAATGAACTCCTTGTCCTCCCAGCCATTGGCGAAGATGTGGTGCAGCATGCCCCAGATGATCGGGATGTCGGTGCCCGGTCGGATGCGGACAAATTCGTTGGCGTGGGCGGCCGTGCGGGTGAAGCGCGGGTCGATGACGATCAGGTTGGCGCGGTTGCGTTCCTTGCCCGACAGCACGTGCTGAAGCGAAACGGGGTGCGCCTCCGCCGGGTTCCCGCCCATGATGATCATGGTCTTGGAATTGCGGATGTCGTTGTAGGAATTGGTCTGCGCGCCGTAGCCCCAGGTGTTCGCCACGCCGGCCACCGTGGTGGAGTGGCAGATGCGCGCTTGGTGATCGACGCTGTTCGTGCCCCAGAAGGCCGCGAACTTGCGGAACAGATACGCGCCTTCATTGCTGAACTTGGCGCTGCCCAGCAGGAACATGCTGTCCGGCCCGGATTCCTGCCGGATCGTCATCATCTTGTCGGCGATTTCCGTCAATGCGACGTCCCACGACAGGCGCGTCCACTGACCGTTCACCAGCTTCATCGGGTATTTCAGGCGCCGGTCGCCATGCACCAATTCGCGGACGGAAGCGCCCTTGGCGCAATGCGTTCCGCGGTTGATCGGGCTGGCCCAGGTCGGCTCCTGCCCGGTCCAGACGCCGTTCTGCACTTCTGCCGTCACGCTGCAGCCGACGGAGCAATGCGTGCAGATGTTCTTGATGCGCTGCACAGGCTGGCTGTGGTCCTGCACACCCAGGGCACTACCCGGTGCGGCTTGCGCGCGGGATGCGCCTAGCGAGCCCAGCGCCGCGAGGCCCGCGCCGGCGAAGCCCGCCTGGCGCAGGAAGCTGCGGCGGTCCAGACCGCCGGAGGAAAGGCCCTGATAGGCGGCGGCAAGACGCTGGCGTGCGGCCTTGCCTTCGGAGCGCTTGATCAGCATCTGACTTGCTCCCGATTCTTATTCGTAACGGTTCGTACGGTAGAAGGCCTGCACATGGGCCGAATCCGGCTGGTACCGGGCGGCCAGGCGCTGCGCCTGGTTCTCCTTCCGCGCATCGCGCGACGGCACGGTATCCGCGCGCTGCGCTAGCGCCGGCGTCGCCACCGCCGCACCGAGGCCAAGCGCTTTCAGGAAACCGCGACGGACGGGCTTTTCAGCTGCCTGTTCGCTCATCTTGGCTCTCCCCAAATCAGGCCGGCAGATCCGCTGCGGCGGCCTCGAGTTCCACGGCAAGGCGGCCGAGCCGCCCGACCGAACGATAGAAATCCGCCATCTCCGCCTTTTCCAGGTCGGCGAAGAAGCGCGCGGCCCAGGGGCGGATATGGCGGGTAAAGAACGGCGGGGCAGCGCCCGGTTCGCCGGGGAAGGCTCCGGCCAGCAGCCCGGCATAGGCCTCGCAAAGGAACGCGATATGGTCTTCCGGTTCCGCGACGCCTTCGGCGCGCAGGATGCCGAGCCTCGCGAGGTCGCCGCGCAGATCGGCCAGCGGCCGTTCATGCAGGAAGCCGGTGAGGTAGTAGCTGCCATAGGGCAACAGCTCGCCGCGGCCGACACCGATGAACAGCTTGAAGAATTCCTGCTCCGCCGCCTCGGCACGTGTCCGGCCGGCAGCCTCCGCCAGCGCGCCATAGGCCGCGCCCAACTCGCCCGATTCGCCGCGCAGGGCGCGCATGCGGACCAGCAGGCCGGCATCCGGGGCGGCACCCAGCAGGCGACCGAGCAGCGCAAACAGCCGCGCCCGTTCCGCATCCACGGGGTCGAGAACCAGTTGAGTCTGTTCTTCCTGCATCCCGTCGAATGTACCTAAAAGAGTGACAGCACGGCCTCCCAGCCACAGCAATCACAGACAGATAGCCTACCAAGCGCAAAGCTCGGCTTTAGGCAAGTCTTTGAATTTGTACTGCGAATCGTTCTCAGTTGACCCGACCCGATGGCGCGGCACGCGCCGTCAGGCGGGCATGGCGCCGCCGTGGCGGCGCCGTGGTTGCCCCGGATCCTGTGCCGGATCCTGCACCGGTTCGGCATGTATTTCGCCCACCAAGGCCGGGTCTGATGGCGTGGCTTCGGCCAGCAGCGACGGCGGGTCGGGGTCGTCCGGTGCCGCGTCCTGGGCCTCGGGCGCTGCGTCATCTGGCGTCTCAGGTCGCTCCCCGATCGCCTGGGCCAGCAACTCCTTCAGCTTTCCGCCGATATCGAGCGAGAAGCCGGGCGGCATGCCGGCCGGGTTGTTGTAGTCCCATGCATAGTCCGAGGGGCCGATGAAGTCGCGGATGGTCGGATCCAGCGACCACATCCGCCGCAGCGCCGCGCCGCGCAACGCCGCGGGGATGCCGGGGCGGAGGAACTGGCTGAAGTCGCTGGCCTCGGTCAGGTCCTCGATCCGCGGCAGGGCGGACAGATCGATCTCCGGCACGCCCGGGATCGGGCAGGCCTTTGGCGCGGGGGGCGCGACTTCGGCTTCGTCCGGTGCGTCAGGCGCGATCTCCGATTCCCGCTCCAGCTCCGGCTCCGGCTCCAGCTCCGGCTCCGGCTCCGGCTGGCGTTTCAGGCGGGACCAGCGGCTGAGGAAGCCATCCTCCTGCCCGCTCACTTTTCCGGCTCCGCGATCCGGCTGCGATGCGCCAGGGCCTCCGGGTCCGCCTGGTCGCGCTTGCGCTTCCAGAAGCCGCGTTCCTTGTGATGGCGGGCGACGAATTCCTGCATCACCGCATGCAGGCGCGGCGGCAAGGGCAGCGATTCCAGCAGGTCCTGCCCGACATCGGCATAGAGATGCGCCTCCCCCGGATCGGCGGTCACGGTCTGCAGCGTCCAGCCGCTCACCGTCTCCGCGGGCCGCAGCAGCACCCAGACCAGCGGCTTGGCGGAGGCGAGGTTGTGGCGGTAATTGTCGGTGTCGGTCGGGTACAGCGCGACCTCCGCGCTGCCTGCGAAGAACACGGTACGGCCCGGCTCCTCCCGCAGGATGGTCCAGGGCGGTACGTCCGGTGCTTCCTCCAGCACCTCCACCGCGCGCCAGGCGTATTCCGCCCAGCGGGTCACGCCGGGGCGGCGTTCCACCAGCACGGCGAGCGGGATGAACAGGCTGTCCGGGTTGTGCGTGCGGGTCATGCGCCGCTCTCCCGCGCCCGCAGCGGCAGCCCCGTCACCAGGTTCTGCGGCTTCATCCGCAGCTTCTGGGCCGCATCCGTGGCGAGCGCCAGGTACACCGGCTTGCCTGCGACGCGCGGCAATACGCGGGACGCCTCGGCAAACTCCAGCACGCCGAGCCACAGGATGCGCGCCAGCCGCGCCTGCTTCACCTTTTTCCCCTGCCACAGATCATTGGCGATGCCGGTGGCCTCCGCGTCCAGGCCGACATGCCAGGTCCAGTTGTGATCCTCGATCACCGGCACAGGGCGGATCGTCACCTGCTCGCCGATGACATGGCCAATGAAGTGTTCCAGGGCGCGGGCCAGGCCATGCTGGCCAGGGCGGTTCTCGGCAATGTCGAGGGCAAAGTCATGTGCGTCGGACCGCCCGCGATACAGCGGCGCGTTGTCCTCCGACAGCACATCCAGCTCCACCTCCCGCGGCGGGGACCCGGCCTCCACCAGCAACTGCCCGAGAGGCCCGAAGCCGCCATCGCCACCGCGGGCATCCAGATATTCCTCATCCGCCAGCAGCAGGGCGCCGTGGTGGATGGCGGCGCGTTGCGGGCGGAAGAACAACTCCGCCGCGCGCAGGGTGAAGGCATCCTCCACCCCCTCCAGCGCCGCGCGGGTCACCAGATGGGTCAGCATCTGCAGGAAGATCGGCGGCACGCCCTGCACGCCGTCGCGGAACAGATCGAGCCAGGCGGCCTCCAGGCTCGGCTGCGCCAGCACGCGATCGCGGAAGCCGAGGAAGACGGCGAAATTCTCCTGCGCATCAGGGTCCGCCAGCCGGGTGAGTTCGGCCGGCGACACCACGCGCATCGGCTCCGCCAGCAGCGCCGCGTGCAGGGCGCGTTCCGCCGGGCAGGCTTCCTCCGGCGGCACCAGTTCCGGCCGCGCGCAGAAGGCGCGCCAGAGGTCGGGGGTGCCGAGGATGCGGCCCTGCTCGTCCCGGTCACACAGATGATGGCCGGAGGCGACCCAGAAATCCCCCGGTGCCAGGCCTGCGGGGGCGCTCATGGCTGGCGCCTGCCCAGGGCTGTCAGGTCGGGGTGCTCCACGGCTTCGTCCTCGCTCTCCACCACGGCGAAGACCGGCAGGCTGGTGAATTGGCTGTGCGGCTGTTCGCGCCGGTGCAGAGTGCGGAAACGCTCGCGCACCTGGCCGTCCTCGACGCTGCGGGACAGGGCCAGCACCGTGCCGGGGGGGTGGTCGCAGAGGCTTTCGGCGAAGCCCAGCTCCTCCCGCGCCGCGGCCTCCGCGGCCGCGTCATCCGGCGCGCCGTGCTGCGTGCGGATGTGCTGCGCCAGGGCGGCCAGCGCTGCCGCGTGCTGGGCCTCCGTCGCCTCCGCCACCTCAACGAGTGTGGACCAGCCGAAGGAGGTGAGGCCGAGGAAGCCGCCGCGGAACGCTTGGCGCCGCTTGCCGGACAGCGCCTCCGGCGCCTCGTTCCAGAAGGCGAAGCCGCCGGGCACCGCCCATTCGCCGGGCTCTGCGGCGTCCGCGAAGATCACGGTGTCGGAGGGGTCGAGCCGCAGGGTGCGCGGCAGGCGGTGGGTCATGCGGCCTCCATCAGCGCGGCGGCCAGCGGATGCAGGCGGCGCGTGCCGTCATGTTCCAACACCAGCGCGCCGGTTGCCGGGTCCAGCCCGTGGCGTGCCTCGCCCATCCAGGGCGCGGCCTCCAGGCGGGCGAGGTAGCGGGAAGCCAGGCGCGCGAAGCCACCCTGCGGCCCCGGATGCTGCCATTCGGCCAGGCCGGCCATCAGATGCCGCGCCCAGCCGGCGGTGAGATCGGCGGCGGAGATATCTTCCTCCGCCCAGCCTTCCTCCCGCAAAGCGGTCTGGTGCAGGCCGTGGCCGGGCTCCCACCCGGCGGGGAAGGTCAGCCGCGCCTCGATGCCCACCACCAGCCAATCGGGCACCGCATCCTCCGCCGCACCCTGCGGCCAGGCGAGGCGGGCCTGGCCAATGCGGCCGGCGTTGACGCGGAGGGTGGCAGGCCAGCCGATGGTGAGGGCGACCTCCGCCGGACCATGGGCGCCCAGCGCATCGGCCAGGGCGCTGACGGCGGCGAACAGGGCCGGGCGGGCGGCGGCCAGCGGCAGTTCAGGCTCCAGCACCACCGCGGCTTCGATCCGGGCCGAGGACCGCACCCAGGTGAGCGTACCGGCCCCGTGCTGCGGGGCGAGCTCGATGGCACGGGCCAGCGCATCCCCGCCCTCACGCAGGGCGAAGATGGGACCGAAGGCGGTGGGCAGATCGGGCAGGCCGGTTGTCACGGCGGCGGTGTCTTCCTCGGCGATCCCTCGCAACAGCGCGGAGCCCGGCATATATGGCGGTCCAACCCCCGGGCCTAGGGCCTGGGCAGGCACGAGGAATCGCGGCGCCCGCATGACACGTACCCCGATCACCTTCGTCTGCAGTTGCGAGGATACGATGCCGCTGGATGGCCGCGCCATTGCGCGCGGCTGCCCTGGCGGGGCGGCGCGCCTGGCCGAACAGCTCTGCCAGTCGCAGCTCGACCGTTTCCTGGCCGCCTTGGCGGAGGATGTGCCGGTGACGGTGGCCTGCACCGCCCAGGCGCCGCTGTTTGCGGAGGTGGCGGAGGATGCCGGTTTCGCGCGGCCATTGAATTTCGTGAATGTGCGGGAAACGGCGGGTTGGTCCGCGGAGGCCAAGGCCGCCGGTCCGAAGATGGCCGCACTGATCGCCGCTGCCGCCGTGCCGATGCCGGCAACGCCGCTGGTGCCACTGAAAAGCGAGGGCATCACCCTGATCCTCGGCCGGGACGAGGTGGCGCTGCGGGCCGCGGAACGCCTCGCGGGCGCGTTGGATGTGACCGTGCTGCTGGATGGCAGCGCGCCGGTTGCGCCGCTGCGGACGGCGGAGTTTCCGGTGGCGCGGGGCCGTGCCGGCACGGCGACAGGCTGGCTCGGAGCGTTCGAGGTGGTGGTGGAAGGCCACGCCATGCCGCGCCCGTCTTCCCGCACCGTCTATGAATGGGGGCCACGGCGCGATGGCGCGGTCAGCCGCTGCGACGTGCTGCTGGACCTGACCGGCGGCGCGCCGCTGTTCCCGGCAGCCGAGGTCCGCCAGGGCTATCTGCGCGCCGACCCCACCGATGCCGCCGCCGTGGAACGCGCGATCGGCGCGGCGAAGGATCTGGTGGGGGAGTTCGACAAGCCGCGCTTCATCACCTTCGATGCCGGGCTGTGTGCCCATTCGCGCAACAGGCGCGTGGCCTGCACCCGCTGCCTGGATCTGTGCCCGACCGGCGCGATCACGCCTGGCCGGGACAGCGTGGTGATCTCGGCCGAGATTTGCGCAGGCTGCGGCGCCTGCGCCGCGGTCTGCCCGACCGGTGCCGCCACCTACGCTTTGCCGGCCTCGGAAAATCTGCTGCGCCGCCTGCGCGCCCTGCTGCTGACCTACCGCGAGGCGGGTGGGGAGGCGCCGGTGGTGCTGGTGCATGATGCGGAGCATGGCGAGGCGCTGATCGACGCGCTCGCCCGGCACGGCACCGGCCTGCCCGCCCGGGTGCTGCCGCTGCGGGTGAATGAGGTCTCCCAGCTCGACCTCGCCTTCTTCCTGGCCGGTTTCGCCTGGGGTGCGGCGCAGATCCGCCTGCTGCTGCGCGGCCGCCGCGCGCATGGGGTGGAGGGTGTGCTGCGGAACCTGGATTTCACGGCGGAAATCCTGTCGGGCCTGTCCGTGCCCGACCACGGCACGCCCCGCGCCGGCGCGATCGAGACGGATGATCCCTTCACGCTGGGCGAGGCCCTCGCCGCCCTGCCCCGCCGCGGTCTGCCCTTCCCGCCCGCCACCTTCCTGGCGCTGGGCACACCGCGGGAGATGCTACGCCAGGCCGGGCGTGCGCTGGCGGAGGGGATGAGCCGGCGGGACGCGGTGCTGCCGATGCCGGCGCTGGCCCCCTTCGGCCTGGCCAAGGTAAATGTGGATGGCTGCACTCTGTGTCTGGCCTGCACCATGGTCTGCCCGACCGCCGCCTTCACCGCGAATCCCGAAACGCCCCAGCTTCGCTTCCTGGAGGATGCCTGCGTCCAATGCGGCCTTTGCGCCACCACCTGCCCGGAGAAGGTCATCACGCTGGAGCCGCGGCTGAACCTGACGCCGGAGGCCGGGCGGATGCAGGTGGTGAAGCAGGAGGATCCCTTCTGCTGCGAGCGCTGCGCGAAACCCTTCGGCGTGAAGTCGCAGATCGACCGTGTCACCGCCAAGCTGCAGCAGGGTGGCCACTGGATGTTCCGCGACCCGAAGCAGCTGGCCCTGCTGCGGCTGTGCGAGGATTGCCGCCCCTTCGCCGCCACCGACGCGGCCATCGACCCCTATGCCGGCCCCGACCGCCCGATCGCCAAGACCACGGAGGATTGGCTGCGGGAGGCGGAGCGGGCGAAGCGGGACGCGACCTGATTGCGGGCACGGGATCGCGCGCCTAGGTTCACCCGGCGCAGGCAGGAGCCCAACGCATGAACGCCCCCTTCCCCGGCGGCAAGCGCCCGGTGGTGCTGGAACTGGACGAGGCGCTGGTGCAGCGCGCGGAGAAACTGAACCGCGACCTGCCCGGCACGATCGCGCGGCTGCTGGAAGCCCATGTCGCGGACCAGGACGCGAAGCTGGCGGAAAGCCGCGCGGCGGCGGAGGCGCATGCCGCCGCCACCAACGCCTTCATCGAGAAGCACGGCTTCTGGGCCGAAGAATACGCGCAATTCTGATGCGCCGACGCTGATGCCGCAGTTCGACGTGCACCGCACCAAAACCCGCTCCGTGCCTTTCGTAGTGGTGCTGCAATCCGCCGCATTCGACCATCTGCGAACCCGCCTGGTCGCGCCGCTGATCGATTCGGCCGAGGCCGCCGCGGCGGGGTACCCGAAGCGCACGCCGCGATTCACCATCGCCGGGCATGACCTGACCCTCGATATCCTGCAGACCACCGCCATCCCGCGCGGCGCGCTCGGCCCGCTGGTCGGCTCGCTGGCCGATGACAACAGCGCGACGCGCATCGTCGCAGCGCTGGACGAGGCGATCTCGCGCGCCCATGGCTGAATGGACACACCGGAGGACACCGCGATGCTGAACCAGCAGATCCTGCTCGCCCGCCGCCCGCAGGGCGCCCCCGTGGCCGAGGATTTCCGGCTGGTCGAGACGCCGATCCCCGATCCCGGCCCTGGCGATGTGCTGGTGCAGCACCGCTTCATCTCGCTCGACCCCTACCAGCGCGGCCGCATGGATGACGTGAAGTCCTACTCGGCGCCCGTTGCCATCGGCGGCGTCATGGAATGCCAGGCGGTCGGCCAGGTGGCGGCCAGCAGCGATGCGCGGTTCCGGGAGGGGGATTGGGTGCTCGGCGGCTTTGGCTGGCAGGGCTATTCCATCCGCCCCGCCAAGTCACTGATCGCGCTCGACCCGAAGGAAGCACCGCCCTCCACCGCGCTCGGTGTGCTGGGCATGCCGGGGCTGACCGCCTGGGTCGGGCTGGAGGATATCGGCCAGCCGAAATCGGGGGAGATGCTGGTGGTCTCCGCTGCCTCCGGCGCCGTCGGCCAGGTGGTGGGGCAGCTTGGCAAGATCCGCGGCGCGAAGGTGGTGGGCATCGCCGGTGGGGCGGAGAAATGCGCCTTCGTGAAGGACACGCTGCATTTCAACGCGGCGCTGGACCACCGCGGCGACCTCAACGCGCAACTCGATGCCGCCTGCCCGGATGGGGTGGATGTGTATTGGGAGAATGTGGGCGGTGCGGTGCAGGCGGCGGTGTTCCCGCGCTTCCGCGATTTCGGCCGCATGGTGATGTGCGGCATGATCGCGCAATACAACACCGCATCGGGGGCCGCCGCCGCCGGGGCCCCGGCGGGGCCGAATCTCGGGCCGGTGGTACGCAAGCGCCTGCGCATCCAGGGCTTCATCGTCTCCGACACCGGCTGGCCGCGCTACGGCCAGTTCCGCAAGGAGATGCTGAGCCATATCCAGGCCGGGCGCCTCCATTATCGGGAGGATGTGGCCCACGGCCTGGCCAATGCGCCGGCGGCGTTCATGGGCATGCTGGAGGGGCGGAATTTCGGCAAGCAGGTTGTCGCGCTCGACTGACATGGACGATGCCGCGCTGGCCGACCGGCTGGGCGGCACCCGCGTGCTGCTGTGCTACGGCCTGCTGGGCGAGGTCATTGCCGGCCTCGCCCCGGTGGGCATGGGCTATATGGGCGCGCAACTGGCGTGGCTCACCGGCCTCGGCGTCGCGGTGCAGGTGGTGAAGCTGCCGACCGCCGCGCCGGTCGGCGTCAATGCCGGGCGGATCGCCGCCGCCATGCTGGCCGACCCCCGCCCGGCCATCCTGGTCGGCCATTCCAAGGGCGGGCTGGAGGCGCTGGCGGCGCTGCTGCGGCCTGGCATGGCCGAGGGATGCCGCGGCTTCATCGCCCTTCAGACGCCCTTCTTCGGCTCCCCGGTCGCGGATCTGATCCTGGCGCGGCGGCCGGTGCTGATGGCGGTGCATCATGTGGCAAGGATGTCGCGCCTCGGTACTGGGCGTGGGCTGCGGGATCTGACGACGCCGGTAAGGCAGGCCTGGATGCGCGCCCACGCCGCGGAGGTGGCGGCACTGGCCGTGCGGCTGCCGGTTGTCACGCTGGCGACGGATCTCGGCGCCGAGGGCGGCGATTGGCGAGACGCAATCTACCGCCCGCTGGCGCGCTGGATGCTGGCGCAGGGGGCCGGGCCGAATGACGGGCTGGTACCCGTCGCCTCCGCCCTGCTGCCCGGGGCCCGCCAGGCGGTGCTGCCTGGCTGCCACCGCGCGCTGGTGGCGCGCGGCCCAGGGCGGGATCCGGTGGAAGTCTTGCGGATGGCGCTGGGGCTTGTGGTCCTTGCGGCGGCCTGATCTGCCTGGTCAGCCGAAAATCACCTCGCCTTCCGCCAGGGAGGTGACGCCGCGCAGGGTGGCGATCAGCACCGGGTCCTCGAGACCCAGGCCATCCATGTCGAAGCTCATCTCGCCATTGGTGGTGTTGAACAGCAAGGTCGATTCCGCGCCGGCCACGGGTGCGCTGCCCTGGACCAGCGGCCCAGGCGTGCCGAAGAACAAACGGATCACATCCTCCCCGCTCACGAAGCCGCGGATGATATCGCCGCCATCCGCCCGATCGACGAACATGAAGACATCCTGCGCCCCGTCGGCATAGGTCTGGAGCAGATCGGCGCCGGTCCCACCAAAGAAGGTATCGGCCCCGGCGCCGCCCACCAGCGTGTCATCGCCGGCACCGCCGAAGAGGTAGTCATTGCCTGCACCGCCGTTGATCAGATCGTTGTCCCACCCGCCATACAGCACATCGTCGCCGTCGCCGCCCAGAAGGGTGTTCTCACCGTCCTCGCCATGCAGCACATCATTGCCGGTGCCGCCATTCAGCAGGTCGTTGCCCGCGCCGCCAAACAGCAGATCGTCGCCGGCGCCGCCCAGGACACGATCATCGCCGTCCTCGCCCATCAGTGTGTCATTGCCGGCGCCGCCGCTCAGCAGGTCGTTGCCCACGCCGCCAAAGGCCCTATCGTTGCCCTCGGAGCGAAACGGTGCGTTCCGGACCCGCCGTGAAAAGCCAGATCGGCTCCAGCGTGAAGAAGCCGTCCTGGAAATCGCGCCTGACAAATACGGTGTTGATCTGCACGGGGGGGGCTCCGGTCCGGCCAAGGTTCGAATTGGGACGGATAAAGAAGCGCAGCCAAAATGAATGCAAGCGTTAAAAATTGATTGCCCTGAGACGCGCCGCATCCCACGGCCCGGGGCGCATGCCGCGCCCCGGGACTCGCCTCATTCCTTAGCCACTTCCACCAGCACCAGCTCCGCATCCTCATCCGCCGTGATGTGGATGGCCGCCTCATCGACGATGCCGGCGCCGTCCCGCAGGGCGAGGGCCGCGCCATTCACCGTGGCCGCGCCCTTCGCCACCACCAGATAGGCGGCGCGGCCAGGCTCCAGCGCCTGGGTCAGCGTCTGGCCCTTGGCGAGGCTCGCCGCCAGCACCGCGCCATTGACGTTGAGCGGCAGCGCGCCGGAGCCGGCATCGCCGGGCCGGCCGGAGGCCAGCACCTCGAACCCCGTGACGGCAGTGCCGTCACCCCGCGCTGCCTTGGGGAATTCCTTGGCGCCCCAATTCGGCTTGGCACCCCGCACATCTGGCATGATCCAGATCTGGAAAATCTTCGTCACATCGGGTTCGAGGTTGTATTCGGCATGCGTCACGCCGGTGCCGGCGGACATGATCTGCACGTCGCCCGCCGCGGTGCGGCCCTCATTGCCGAGGTTGTCCCGGTGCGTGATGGCGCCTTCGCGGACATAGGTGATGATTTCCATGTCGCGGTGCGGGTGGGCGTCGAAGCCCGTGCCGGGCGCGATCTCGTCATCGTTCCAGACGCGCAAGCGACCCCAGCTCATGCGATCCGGATCGCGGTAGTTGGCGAAGGAGAAGTGGTGCTTGGCCTTGAGCCAGCCATGGTTGGCGCCGCCGAGGCTGGCGAAGGGGCGAACATCGATCATCGGTTCTCTCCGGTCCTTGCGCCCGGGCCCAAGCCCGCGGCGCGTCAGTTGAGCGGAGAGATAGGCGTAACGGCCCGCCCGCACAGCAAGGCGGCCGGGATGGGGGCCATTCAGCGGGTGAATGACCCCGCTGGGTCTACCGGCACATCAGGATCGGGATTTCCGAATTCTCCAGCACATGCCGTGTCACGCCGCCCAGGATCAACTGGCGCAGGCGGGAATGGCTGTAGGCGCCCTGGCACATCAGGTCCGCGCCGAAATCCCGCGCCGCGCCCAGCAGCCCGGCGCCAACTTCGCGGGTCTGCGACTTGAAGGGCACCAGTTCCGCCTCGATCTCGTGCCAGCGCAGATAGGCCTGGATACCCTCCGCCGCCGGGCCGCGGCGCTGGTAGTCCTCGGAATGCAGGATGCGGACGGCCTGGGCGCGGTGCAGCCAGGGCAGCGCGGCAGCGACCGCCGCGGCGCTTTCAGCGCTCCCATTCCAGGCGATGCAGACCCGCGCGCCCAGCACATCCGGCGCCGTGCGCGGCGCGATCAGCACCGGGCGGCCGCTGTCGAACAGCACGGCATGCAGCGCGTCGGAGGAGGAGACATCCTCATCCGCCTCCGGATGCGGCACCACCGCCATGTCGTAGAGGCGCGATTGCTGCGCCACCACATCCTCCTCCCGCCCCGCGATCGCTTCGAAGGACAGGGTGACGCCCGGCACCTTCAGCGCGGTGTTGGGGTCCGCCGCCATGGTCAGGTCGCCATGGGTGGCGGTGAATTTCTCGAACAGGGATCGGACGCGGCCGGCGCGCTCGCCGGATTCGCGTTCGGTCGCGGCCATCATCTCCTCGATCATGGCGCCCGACAGGCCTTCGCCGGCCAGCGGCGCGACATCGCGCGCATCGACGCGTACATGCAGGCAGTGCAGATGCGCGCTCCAGATTCGCGCGACAATCAGGCCCGTGGCAAGCGCGGCTTCCCCGGCCGCGGTACCGGTCAATGGCAGCAACAGGCGGCGATAAGCCATCGCGCCTCTCCTTTATCCAGGTTTGGGTGCGGAAAGCCTTCCCGGAGACTTTATGCCCCAGTTCCAGGGGTTAAGGCCAGCGCAGCCCGTACCGGTTCCAACGGCGCGCCGGCATTCACCACCTGCCAGGTGACGGCGCCGGGATCGGCGGCGGCAGCCTGGTCCAGCACGGCCACCGTCGCATCCGAGGCATCCCGCCCCTCCGCGCTGCGGGCGGCGACGCGTTGGCGCAGTAGGTCGAGCGGCGCGACCAGCCAGAAACCCTTGAAGGGATACGGCGCGGCGGCCGCCTCCGCCGCTTGGCGCTGCGCCGGGTCCAGGAAGACGGCGTCCAGCACCACGCTGTGGCCGGCCGCCAGGGCCTGGGCGGCGGCGGCGTAGATCTCGGCGTGCACGGCCTGGCTTTCCGCCTCGGCGTAGGATTCGGACGACAGGCGTGCTTCCGGCGCAACGCCAGCGCGGCGCTTGCGGGTCTCATCCGTCCGCAGATGCAGGGCTCCGGGGGCGGCGCCGAGATCGGGGGCCATCTGCCGCGCGAGCCAGGTCTTGCCGGTGCCCTGCAACCCGCCCACCGCCACCAGCCGCGGCGGCATGGGGCGGATATGCGCCTCCGCCGCCGCCAGATAGGCCAGCCCGTCGCCGCCGGTCCGCGCCGTCACATGCGCGCGTACCATTGCCCGCAGCGCCATCCAGAAGCCCAGCGCCGGCAGCAGGCCGAAATCCCCGGTCCGCGCCAGGTACCGGTTCATCACACGGTTCGCCGCCGGGCGCTGGCCAGACTGGCAAAAATCCATCAGCAGGAAGGCGAGGTCGTAGCCGGTATCCGTGGTCGCCATCGCCTCGTCGAATTCCAGCGCGTCGAAGGGCGTCGGCCGGCCTTCCCACAGGCACAGATTGCCGAGGTGCAGATCGCCATGGCAGCGCCGCACCCGCCCCGCCGCCGCGCGTGCCGCCAGATGCGGGGTGAGCGCGGTGAGCCGCGCCTGCATGGCCGCGCCGAGCGCCGCGACGCGCCCCTCTGGCAGGCCGGTTTCGCGGCAGTCGCGGATATTGCCGGCGAGCACGCGCGCCATGGCCGCCGGCGCGTCGAAGCCGGGCGGCGCCGGGGCGGCGGCTTCGTGCAACGCCACCACCGCATCGGCCGTGGCGTCCAGCAGTTCCGGCGTCAGCCCGCCGCTGCGCGCAACGACGTCGAGGAAATCCCCCGCCGGCACGGGGGCCATACGGAGCACCCACTCCACCGGCTCCCCTGCCCCATCCAGCGCCAGGGTGCCATTCGGCGCGCGGGTCACGGCGACCACATCACGGTATAGGGCCGGCGCGTGCGGCTGGTTCAGCGCCAGTTCGCGCCGCGCGAAATGCTCGCGCGCCGCCAGATCGGAAAAATCCAGGAAGCCGAGGCGCACGGCCTTTTTCAGCTTCCACACCGTATCCGGCCCGATGAAGACGGCCGAGATATGCGTCTCCACCGGATCCGCCCCCGCCAGGCGCCGCAGCAGCGCCGCCACCGGGGCCTGATCGGCGGGAATGGTCACGGCCAGATGGTCATGGGTAGAGCATCTCGATCCGCCAGCCGGCGCCGTCCCGGTGGAAGACGCGGCGCTCGTGCAGCCGGAAGGGCATGTCGCGCCACAGCTCCATGCGGTCCGGCACCAGGCGGAAGCCTGACCAGTGCGCCGGGCGGGGAATCTCGCCGATGCCGAAGCGCATGGTCTGCTCCGCCACCGCCTTCTCCAGCGCGAAGCGGGATTCCAGCGGCCGGGACTGCTTGCTGGCCCAGGCGCCGATGCGCGAGCCGCGGGCGCGGGAGGCGTAGTAGGCATCGGCCTCCGCCGCCGTCACCGGCTGCACCGCGCCTTCCACCCGCACGGAGCGCTGCAGCGTCTTCCAGTGGAAGCACAGCGCGGCGAAAGGGTTGGCCGTCAGTTCGCCGCCCTTGCGGCTTTCGAGGTTGGTGTAGAAGACAAACCCTTCCGGATCGACGCCCTTCAGCAGCACCATGCGCGCGGAGGGCCGGCCCTCCGGCGTGCTGGTGGCGAGGCAGACGGCGTTCGGGTCGTTCGTTTCGGTCTTCGCCGCCTCCGCCATCCAGGCCTCGAAGATGGCAATCGGGTCTTCGGTTGCGGGCGAATCCAAGGTGCACACTCCTGGTCGGGCGGGGCCAGACAGGTGTGAGGCCCCTTGCCCGTGACAAGGGCATGTGCCACCACGGTGCGCTACTCGCAACCAGTCTCCGGTGCCCCCTTTCCATGCCAGATGATGTTCCCTCCGAAGCCAACGGCGCGAAAGTGCCCACGGGCTCGCTGATGGCGGGGAAGCGCGGCGTCATCATGGGCGTGGCGAATGACCGCTCCATCGCCTGGGGCATCGCGCAATACCTGGCCGCCCAGGGCGCCGAGATTGCCTTCACCTTCCAGGGTGAGGCGCTGGAGCGCCGCGTGCGCCCGCTGGCCGAGAGTATCGGCAGCAAGCATGTGCTGCCCTGCGACGTGACCGACGATGCCAGCGTCGATGCGGTGTTCGAGACCCTCGGCCGGGAGTGGGGCGGACTCGATTTCGTGGTCCATGCCATCGGCTTCGCCGACAAGCAGTTCCTGCGCGGCCGCTACATGGACACGCCGCGGGCGGCCTTCCTTCAAGCGATGGATATTTCGGTCTATTCCTTCGTCTCCGTCGCGCAGCGTGCGGTGCCGCTGATGAAGCCGGGCGGATCGCTGCTGACCATGTCCTATCTGGGTGCCGAGCGGGTGACGCCGCATTACAACGTGATGGGCGTGGCCAAGGCGGCGCTGGAGGCCAGCGTGCGCTACATGGCGGCCGACCTCGGCAAATCCGGCATCCGGGTGAACGCGATCTCGGCCGGGCCGATCAAGACGCTGGCGGCCAGCGGGATCGGCGATTTCCGCTACATCCTCAAGTGGAACCAGTACAACGCGCCGCTGGAGCGGAATGTGACGATCGAGGATGTGGGTGGCGCGGGGCTGTATCTGCTGTCCGACCTCGCCTCCGGCGTCACCGGCGAGGTGCACCATGTGGATTGCGGCTACCACGTGGTGGGGATGAAGAACCCGGACGCGCCGGATATCGCGACGGTCTAAGCGCAGGCGGCGCTAACGGGGCGACCATGAGCCACAACACCTTCGGCCACCTGTTCCGCGTCACCACCTGGGGCGAGTCGCACGGCGCCGCCATCGGCTGCGTCGTCGATGGCTGCCCGCCGCGCCTCGCGCTGACAGAGGCGGATATCCAGCCCTACCTCGACCGCCGCCGCCCCGGCCAGTCCAAATTCGTGACGCAGCGGCAGGAAGCCGATGCCGTGCGCATCCTGTCCGGCACCTTCGAGGGCGCCACCACCGGCACCCCCATCGCGCTGCACATCGACAACACCGACCAGCGCAGCAAGGACTACGGCGAGATCAAGGACCGTTTTCGGCCGGGCCATGCCGACCTGACCTATGAGCTGAAATACGGCGTCCGCGACTATCGCGGCGGCGGCCGGTCCTCGGCGCGGGAAACCGCGATGCGCGTCGCCGCCGGGGCCATCGCCCGGCGCGTGCTGGAGGGTGTGACCATCCGCGGCGCCCTGGTGAATATGGGCGGCGACGAAATTGACCGCGCCCGCTTCGACTGGGCGCAGGTGGACCAGAACCCCTTCTTCTGCCCGGACCCCCTCGCCGCCGCCCGCTGGGAAGCCACGCTGACCGCCGCCCGCAAATCCGGCTCCTCCCTCGGCGCGGTGGTGGAAGTGGTGGCGGAGGGCGTGCCTCCCGGCCTCGGCGCGCCGATCTACGGCAAGCTGGATGCGGAGCTCGCCAGCGCGCTGATGAGCATCAATGCGGTGAAGGGCGTCGAGATCGGTGATGGCTTCGCCGCCGCCGCCTTGTCCGGCGAAGGCAATGCCGATGAGATGCGGATGGGGCCGGATGGCCAGGTGGTGTTCGGCTCGAACCACGCCGGCGGCATCCTGGGCGGAATCTCCACCGGGCAGCCGATCGTCGCGCGTTTCGTGGTGAAGCCCACCTCCTCCATCCTCACCCCCCGGCAATCCGTGGATCGCTTCGGGCAGGATGTGGAGGTGCTGACCAAGGGCCGGCACGACCCCTGCGTCGGCATCCGCGCCGTGCCGGTGGGGGAAGCGATGCTCGCCCTGGTGCTGGCCGATGCTCTGCTGCGGCACCGCGCGCAGAACCCGGATGCGCCGGAAACAGCCCGCCTGCCGCGCAACTGACGTCCGGATTCTCAATTCCGACGAATTTAGTCGCCTATCACGCATCTGGTGCTTGACGCTGCCCCCTCGGAAGGCGTTAGGGATACGCATCAACGTGATCGGGCCAAAGTCATGCCTTTTGCCGACCATCGGCCGGACCCGGCCGATCTCGATCGTTTTCGTGCCCTTTGCGGCGCCCGGCTCTGGGCGAAGCGGCTGGGGGATATTGCCCAGCTTGCTGCCGCCCCCTCCCTCTCCGGCCGCGCAGCGCAGCAGCGCCACGCGCTGGAGCTGGTGCTGGCCCGGCTGACGGACCCGAAGGCGCTGGCCCGCGCCACGCCGGCCGAGCGCCATGCGCTGGCCTTCGCGCGGGAGGCGGTGAAGCTCGCCGCCCAATTGCCCACGCCGCAGCGCGCCCGGCTGCGGGCCGAGATCGCCGCCGGCCTGACCGGCGAAGCCACGCTTATGCCGCTGTTCCACCTGCTGCGGACCGCCGCCCTGCACCACAGCCGCGGCTTTGAGGTGACCTTCAACGGCCTGGCCGAGGAAGCCCCCTTCGACCTGCTGATCCGCCGTGATGGCGTGGAGGCCGAGGTGGTGTGCGAGACGGTTTCCGCCGAGGAAGGGCGGGAGGTGCATCGCGGCGACTGGTGCGCGCTGGTCGACAAGGTGAACCCGGAATTGCAGACCTGGCTTGCCGCGCATCCGGGCCGCTATTTGCTGAAAATGACGCTGCCCGGCGGCATGGCGACGGATGCCCAGGTGGCGGATCTGCATGGCCGCATCGCCGCCCTGCTGGTGGCGCAGAAGCGCCAGGATACCAGCGCCGATGCGGTGCTGAAGCTGGACCCGCTGGTGCTGGCCGGTGCCCAGGCCAGCGTGCAGGGCCTGCCCGCCCAGCTTCGCGCCCAGTTCGGGGAAGAAGCGCATCTGGCCGTCACCGCCGGCCCGGGCGCCGGGTCGGTTTTCGTCATGGCCGCGCGCGCGGGGCGGGAGAATTCCATCGCCAAGGCGGTGACCCGCCGCTGCGCCCTGGTGGCGGAAAGCCGACTCAGCGGCAACCGCCCCGGCCTGCTGGCCATGTTCGTGGATGATGTGGACCGCGCGGAGTGGCGCGCCCTGCGCGAAAGGCTGGAGCTGGAGGGCGCCGCCCGCCGCTGGATGACGGAACCGGCCGCTCGCCGAGTGGTCGCCGTGGCCTGCACCAGCCGGATGGAGCTGTTCGGCGTGGCGCCGCCCGATGGCGCACCGGATGGCGAGTTGCGCTTCCGCAACCCGGGGCACCCGGCGGGGAAGAACCCGGCCCTGGCGCCGGCCGTCGCTTCCTCCCTCTGAGGCGGCGCGGGCAACCGCTGGCCCTGTGGCCGGGGCGACCTGCTCCGGTTTGCCGTGGCGTTGTGGGATCGGTATACATCTTGTCCAGCCGGATGCGTCGCGCGCAAACCCGGATGCACAGGGACCCGACGCGCCGATGACACCGGACAGGACCGATCCGCCCCGCAGCCTGCGGGAGCAGGCCTATGAGGCGATCAAGCGGGGCATTCTGGATTCTCGCTACGCTCCGGGCGCCCTGCTGTCCGAGAACCAACTCGCCGAAGAATTGCAGATCAGCCGCACCCCGATCCGGGAGGCGCTGCGCGAACTGGCCGGCGGTGGGCTGGTGCGGATCCTGCCGCAGCGGGGAATCGTGGTGTCCGAGCTTTCGGTGCACGACATCGTGGAGGTTTACCAGCTACGCGAACAGCTTGAGGGCTTCGCGGTGCGGGTGGCGGCGGAACGGCTGGGGCCTGCGGATGGCGAAGCACTGCTGGCGGACCACCGGGCCGCGATCGCCCATATGGAGGCTGGCGCGCTGCGCGCCGCCTATGACAGCTCCGTCCTCATGCACAGCCGCATCCTCGATCTGGCCGGCAATTCGCGGCTGCGGCAATTCATGGCGCAGTTGGGCGACCAGGTGCATCGCTTCGGCCTGCTGACGCTGCGGCACGGGCGGGTGGAGCGGGCGCTGGCCGAGCACGGCCAGATCATCGCGGCGCTGATCGCCAACCGGCCGGAGGATGCGGAGAGCCTGATGCGCCTGCACCTGCGCGCCGACCGCGACCTGGCGTTGCGCGTGGTGCTGCCCGCCGGGGTGATGCAGCCGGAACTGACAGCCTGAAGCCTTACGACTGCACGCCCTCCAGCGCGCCGGGGTTCATCCGGCCGCGCGGATCCAGCATGGCCTTCACACTGTGCAGCAACTGCGCCGCCCCCGGTTCCATGCGGGAGCCGAGCCGGTAGAAGCGGCCGAGCTGGGCATGCACCGCGCCATGCTGGTCCATGATCCCGGACAGCACCTCCCTCGCCCGCCGCACCAGGTCACGCGCCGCCTGGTTGGGCGGGTGGTTGCCGAAACGGGCTCGGTTGGAATCCGACAGATGCTGCAGGTGCAGCGCATCCAGCGCATCGCGCCAGTAGAACATCGGCTCGATCGTCACATAGGCGCCAAGCGAGGAGATGATGTGGCTGGTGCTGACGCCCGCCGCCGTCATCTCCGCCGCCATCGCCGCGTGCTGCGCCTCCACCGCGGCCAGGCAGGCGCGGGCATTGGCCAGTGGCAGCATGCCGTGCACCGGCACCCAGCGCTCCCCCTCCGGCCCCACCAGGCCACGGATGGAATAGGGCCGGGCGCGCAGCGCCTTCGGGATGGTGGCCGGAACCTCCTGCGCGCCATGGCGGGTGGTGATGCCGCGCGCCACCTCCACCGCTGCCTCGGCCGCGGGCACGGTGGCGCCCTCGGCAGTCAGGTGCAGGGTCCAGGCGGGTTCGCGCCGGGCCTCGCGGCGCCGCGGCGCGGCTGCCTGGCCCGGGTTTGAACTGCGGAGCGGGTCGAGCGCGAAAGCGCGGCTGACGATGCTGGCCTGTGCGACCTCCACCATCGCCGCCATCATCGCCGCGCTGCTGTCGAAGGCGAAGGACCCGAAGGCGCCGGGGCGATCGGGCGCAAGGCGCAGTGCCACTTGCGTCTTCACCCCGAAGGCGCCGCAATCGCCCAGGAACAGGCCGGTGAGGTCCGGCCCCATATGGCGCCAGAAGGGCAACGCGCCGCGCAGCGCCAGCGCGCCGGTGCAGACGGCGTTGCCATCGGCCAGCACCACGGTCAGCCCGAGAATGCCATCCATCCCGCCCGGCAGGTTCTGCGCCACGGTGCCGCCCACGGTACTGACCGAGCCGGAGACCGGGGAGGCCTGCGCCGCGCGCAGCCCGTGCGGGGCCAGCGCCGCGGCCAGCGCCTGCCAGGTGGTGCCGGCGCCGACCACGGCGGTCAGGTTCCCGGCGTCGATCGAGATGTCGTTCAGCCGCGTGGTGTCCACCACCACCGCCGGCGCCCGCGGCACCACCCCGGCGCTGTAGGACATACCGGCGCCGCGCGGCACGATGCTGCGGCCGAACTCCGCCAGCAGACGCAGGGCGGTCGCGGTATCGGCGGTGCTGCCCGGGCGTATGACGATTTCGGCGGGGGCTGCATCGGGCCAGTCGAACAGGTCGGAGGTCGCCAGCGCGCAGCTTGCGGCATCGGTCACGACATGGGCGGCGCCGATACGCTGCGCCAGGGCGGCGGCCAGGCTGCTCATCTCGGGTAGTCCTGCCCTGCCCGACGACAGGGCACCTCGGCCCGCTCCCGCGTCCGGTTCATCGCAACCTCCTGAAAAAGGGCGCCCGGTTGTAACCGGGCCGGATTGCGTCTGCCTTACGGCACAAACCCGTGGCTTGGCAGGTGCGGTACGTGGTTATGCGCCAAGCCCTGGCGCCTGGTGAACACTTTTCGGTGTTTGCTGCAACCGTCAGTCGTTGCAGGGACAGTGACGGCCCGACGCCGATCAGCCGACCAGGCTGCAGCGCGCTGGCCCCGCCGTGCCTTGTGCGAAAATGTGCAGGGCGTGCGGCGCCTGCCCTTGAGGGCCGCCTCGCAACCGGTGCGTCGGCTCGGCGTTCGGGCCGGATGGTCTGCGGCCCTCTGTGCGGCTAGCGTGCCCGACCTCGGCCTGCCCACGAGGTTTACGCTCGTTCGATCCCTGGGGGCCGATCCTGGACTGGATCCGCGCCAACCCCGATGCCGCAGATGCGGTGGAGTGACCAGCAGCACGACCATGACCGAGACAACTCAGATCCTCTGCCCGCATTGCGATGCGATCAACCGCGTGCCCCAGGCGCGGCTGCATGAGGCGCCACGCTGCGGCGCCTGCAAATCAGCCCTGTTCACGGGCAAGCCGGTGGCGCTGTCGGAGGATCGGTTCCGCCGGCATCTGCGCCTCAGCGGCATTCCGCTGCTGGTGGATTTCTGGGCGTCCTGGTGCGGCCCCTGCCACGCCATGGCGCCAGCCTTCGAGGCAGCGGCGGCGGCCCTGGAGCCGCGGATGCGTGTGATCAAGGTCTCGACCGAGGAGGCACCGGGCCTCGCGGGCGAACTGGAAATCCGCAGCATCCCAACCCTCGCCGTGTTCGCCGGCGGCCGGGAAATCGCGCGGCAGGCGGGCGCCATGCCGGCCGGGCGTATCATTGCCTGGGCCGAGGCCACAGCGCCCCACTGACCGGGATCGCGCGCGTGGGGACCCGATCAATGCGGTGACCTTCAGAAGAGGAGATCCATCGATGCCTGCCATCACGCCGCGCAACCGCCTGCTGCCCTGTCGCGGCGATCGGCGTGGCCGCCTGGCGGCTTTCGGCCAGCACCAGTGGGGCACCCGTGGTGACCATTGCCATCGTACTGCTGGCCATGCCCCGGGCTATCCGGCGCTGATGTACCTGACCCTGACAAGACAGGCGTGACGGGTTGGACCGAGCGAGACCTGCGATCCCTGCACGGCCGGTGCGCCGTGGTGACCGGCGGAACCAGCGGGATCGGGCATGCCACGGCGACGGCCCTCGCGGCGGCCGGTGCCGCGGTCATCCTGGCCGGGCGCGACGCCACGCGCGGTGCCGAGGCGGTGTCGGTGATCAGGGAACACGCGCCCGGCAGTTCCGTGCGCTTCGAGGCGCTGGACCTGGCGGATCTCGCCTCCGTTGCGGATTTCGCCGCGCGTGTCGCTGCGCGGCAGGATGCGCTGGACATCCTGGTGAACGATGCCGGGGTGATGGCGCTGCCGGAGCGGCGCGTCACGGCCGACGGGTTCGAGCGGCAGTTCGGGGTCAACCATCTCGGCCATTTTGCGCTGACCGCCCGCCTCCTGCCGCTGCTGCGCCGCGCCCCGGCGCCGCGCGTGGTGGGCGTCACCAGCCTGTCGCACCGCACCGGCCGGATCGACTTCGAGGACCTGCAGGCCGAAGCGCACTATGGAGCGTGGCAGGCCTACAGCCAGTCGAAGCTCGCCGTGCTGATGTTCACGCTGGAGTTGCAGCGGCGCAGCGATGCGGCGCAATGGGGCGTGACCAGCCTGGCCGCGCATCCGGGCTGGGCGCTGACCAACCTGTTCTCGAACGGCCCGGCCTCGGCCGGCACGCCGAGCGCCCTGATGCGTCTGATGCGGCTCGGCACGCGGGTCTTCAGCCACTCCGCCGTACATGGCGCCGGGCCGATCCTGTTCGCGGCAACCTCGCCCAGGGCGTGCGGCGGCTGCCTTTATGGCCGAAGCTGGCTGTGGGAACTGCGCGGGCCGCCAGCACCGGGCCGGATCGCGCCGCAGGCGCGGGACAGCGTGGCGGCGGCGCGGCTGTGGGATGTCTCGGCAAGGCTGACCGGCTTGGCCTTCGGCCGCAGTGAGCAGGTCGATCCTCCTGCCGCAAACAATTCATTGGACGCAAATATATAATATTCGCCTGTCCGTATATTCTAATAATTACAGAAAGGTGCCACGATCAGCCGATTGGCGTCGCCAATCCTTTTCCGATCATCGAGGACATCAAGATGGAAGTGGCCGGCGCCTATGGCATGGTACATCCCGGTGACGCAGACCCGCAGGGCGTGCGCCCGATCTTCCTGACCGACCCCGAGGGCAAGCTGCGCGCGATGCTGTACGACACGATGAGCAATGGCCGCAGCATCGATGAGATCCCGCGCCTGCTGGTCGCGCCGCAGACCTCGGATGCGCACGGCGTCGCCACGCCGGAGGGCTGGCAACCCGGCGAGAAACTCATCGTACCGCCGCCAAAGGCTGCCGCCGCCGAGGCCCTCGGCGAAGCCGCCGCACCGTGACCGGGCGGCGCGACAATGAAGCAGGGCCAGGCATGGTCGCTGCCCCCAACCGCATCCCCTGGCCGCCGATCCTGTTCGTGTCGGCGGCTCTTGCGGCGGTGGGGCTGGGCATGGTCCTGCCCGGGCCGGCCTGGCTGCACGCGTCGGCCTGGATGGTGCTGGGCTGGCTGACCCTGCTCAGCGGGCTGGCGATCGACCTCGCCGCGATGGTCGCGATGTGGCGCCGGCGCGCCAACATCCTGCCGCACCGCGCGGCAACCGCCCTGGTCACCACCGGCCCCTTCGTCTGGTCGCGCAACCCGATCTACCTTGGCAACACCATCGCCATGACGGGCGCCACGCTGGCCTTCGCCAATCCGTGGTTCCTGCCGGCCGCACTGATGGCCGCGCTGGCGGTGACGCAGCTTGCGATCCGTCGTGAGGAAGCGCATCTGGCGGCGCTGTTCGGCGCGGAATGGGGTGCCTACAGCCAGCGCACCGCCCGATGGTTCGGCCGGCGGTGACCCCCCGTGACCGGATCGGCGGCGAAGCCGGCATCCGGCACTTCACGCGGCGCTTCCATGCGCTGATGGACACGCTGCCCGAGGCCGGCGCCTGCCGCGCCGTCCATCCTCCGAACCTCGCCAATGCGGAGCAACGGCTTTTCGAATACCTCTCGGGTTGGCTTGGCGGCCCGTCGCTGTACATCCAACGCCATGGGCGGCCTATGCTGCGACGCCGCCATCTGCGCGCCCCGATAGGCGCTGAGGAAGTGCGCGGCTGGCTGCTGTGCTTCCATCGCGCCTGGGACGAGCAGGTGAAGGATCCGGCGCTCAGCCAGGATGTGCTGCCGCAGATCGATAAACTTGCCCACCACATGCAGAACCGCGGTTGACTGGACAGCACGACATGAACGCGACCGGCAGCAGGCGCCTTTTGTACCTGGCGATCGCCGGGCTGATACTTGCCATCGCTGCAGGTGGCGTCTGGTGGTACGCAAAGCGGCGCGCCTTGGCCGTGCCCGTCGCCACCATCGAACGGGATGTGCCGGTCACGGTCTTCGGCCTGGGCGCGGTCGAGGCGCAGGTGCTCGCGCGTATCGGCTTCGAAGTGCCCGGCACGCTGATTGACCTTGCCGCCGACCATGGGGACCGCGTCGCGGCCGGCTCCGTGCTCGCACGCATTAGTTCGATCAGCCAGCAGGCGCGCGTGGCGCGCGCCGAGGCCGCCGTGCTCTCCGCCGCGGCTGCCGCGGCGCGCGCAGATGCGCAGCGCGAACGTGCGGAGGCGCAGTTCACCCAGAAACAGGCGACTGCGCGGCGGCGGCGCGACCTTGCGAACAGGGGTGTGGGGAGCCAGGAAGCCGCGGAGCTTGCCGAGACCGAGCAGGAACTCGCGCGCGTCGATCTCCTGGTGAATCGCGCCGATGCCGCCGTGGCGCGCGCCGCCCAGGCCGAGGCGCGCGCCAACCTCGAAACCGAGCAGGCCACCCTCGCCAAGTACACGCTGCGTGCGCCCTTCGACGCGGTGGTGATCGCCCGCGCACGCGAGGTCGGCAGCGCGCTCAATCCGGGCGAGACGGTGTTTACGCTGGTCGCGCCCGACAGCATCTGGATGCAGGCCTTCATCGATGAAGGCCGCGCCGGTGACCTGGCGCTCGGCCAGACCGGCATGGTGACGCTGCGCAGCCGCCCTGGCCGGCCAGTCGCCGCCGAGATCGTCCGCATCGGGCTGGAGGCCGACCGCGTGACGGAAGAACGGCGCGTCTATCTGCGCTGCCGGGCCTGCCCCACCATGCCCGTCGTGGGCGAGCAGGCGGAGGTGGTGATCGAAACCTCACGCCTGCCACGGGCGCGACTGCTGCCCGAACAGGCGTTGCACGGCTTCGATGGTGCTGCCGGCACCGTCTGGACCATCGAGGATGGAAAGCTTGCGCGACGACACGTGCGCATCGCCGCACGGCTGGTCGATGGGCGCGTTGCCATCACCGATGGCCTGCCCGAGGATGTCGCGCTGGTGAGCCAGGTGGGCGCGCGTTTCGTCGTCGGGCGCGCGGCGCGCGCGGTGTCCGTGCCGTGAACCTCGCCCTCGCCGACATCCGCCACAAGCTCGGCCGCTTCGTACTGACCTGCCTCGGGCTCGGCCTGCTGATGGCGGTCGCGCTGTCCATGGTGGGCATCTACCAGGGCGTGGTGAGCGAGGCGCTGGCCCTGTCACGCAGCCTGCGCGCGGATTTGTGGGTGGTGGAATCCGGCACGCGCGGCCCCTTCGCGGAAGCTTCGCGCATCCCGGGCGATGTGCGTGAGATGGTGGCGCGGCTGCCTGGCGTGGCGGCGGCCGGCGCCATCACGCTGCGCACCGCCGAGGCCCAGGCGCCGCAGGGGACGATCCGCGTGCAGGTGATCGGCTACGAGCCGGGCCGGCCGGGCGGGCCTTCGGCGCTCGCCACGGGGCGCGGCCTGGGGGCGACACGCTTCGAGATCGTCGCCGATGCGCGCTCAGGCCTGCCACTCGGCGCCGTGCTGTTGCTGGGGCGGCATCGCTACCACGTGGTTGGCACGACGCGCGGGCTGGTTTCCTCGGGTGGCGATCCGCTGATCTTCATGCAATTGCGTGACAGCCAGGATCTGCAATTCCGCCTCGCCCCCGCCGCGGCACGGCGCGCCCTCGCGGCGGCCACCGGTGGTGGCGGGACGGATACGGTGAACGCCATCATCGCCCAGCTTCATCCGGGCGCGGACCCGGTCCTGGTGGCGGAGACGGTGCGGCGGTGGAAGCATCTGGCGGCGCTGACGGACCGGCAGCAATCGGACTTGCTGACACTGTCGGTGGTGAACCGTGCGCGCGTGCAGCTCGGCATGTTCACCGTGGTGCTGCTGTTCGTCTCGGCCGTCATCATCGCGCTGATCATCTACACCATGACGATGGACAAGCTGCGCGAGATCGCGACGCTGAAGCTGATCGGGGCACCGGACCGCACCATCATCGGCCTCGTGCTGCAACAGGCGTTGCTCCTGGGTGGCGTCGCGTATGTCGCTGCCGTGGGGATCGTGTTCGCCGCAAGGGATGTCTTTCCGCGCGCCGTGGCGCTTGGCCCTGCGGAGGTCGCCGTGATGGCCGTGGTGATCGCGCTGATCTGCCTCGCGGGTAGCATGGTATCGATCCGTGCCGCGCTCAGGATCGAACCGCAACAGGCGCTGGGGGGCTGAGGCGCATGGCGATGCCCCTCGTGCAGGTCGAGAAGCTGAGCAAGACCTTCGGCGCCGGCGAGACCGCGGTGCGCGCGCTGGCCGACGTGGACCTTGTGGTTGAGGCCGGCGAGGTCGTCGGCCTCAAGGGACCATCGGGCAGCGGCAAATCGACTTTGTTGAACCTGATTGCCTGCATCCAGGAACCCACCGGCGGCAGGCTCTCCATCGGCGGAGAAACGGTGTGGGATGGGCGCTGGCGTGTGGCCGATCTGCGCCGCCTGCGGCGGGAGCGCATCGGCTTCATCTTCCAGTTCCACAATCTGCTGCCGTTCCTGAACGCCATCGACAATGTGGCGCTGGCCATGACGCTGGATGGTGTGGACCGCACCACGGCGCGGCAGCGGGCGGGCGCGCTGCTCGACTATCTCCAGGTCGGCAAGCGCGCCTCCGCCATGCCGGCGCGGCTTTCGGGGGGCGAGGCGCAGCGCGTGGCGATCGCCCGCGCGCTGGTCAACCGGCCGCAGGTGATCCTGGCCGATGAGCCGACCGCGGCGCTGGATTCCGAACGCGCACGGGTGGTGATGGATCTGCTGCGACAAGTGGCGCGCGACCAGCAGGCGGCGATCCTCGTGGTGACGCATGACGAGAAGATCTTCGATCGCTTCGACCGCATGGTGGCGCTGCGCGATGGGCGCCTTGAAGACGAAAAGCTGCGCGCCGCATGAGGCGGGTCGCAGACGCCCGAGGTCACGGCGCGGCGCGCAGCGTCGCCGCCAGGGCCATCAAACCGTCCTCCCCGTTTCGCAAGCGTCCTGGGCCGCCATCGTCCCCAGCCGCAGCGCGCGCCAGCCTGAGATTTACGGCCACACGCTCCGGCGCCTCCGGGCGTCGGGCGAGCGGCGCAAGTATCACCGCTGCCTCGGCCGGCTGGCCGGCCAGCAGCAGTGACACCGCCAGGTTGTTCGCGATCGCAAGATTGTCCGGCGACCGGGACAGCGCGGCGCGGTGACTTGCCGCGGCGTCAGCGTGCCTGCCAAGCAGATCCAGTCCGACACCCTGACCGGACAGCGCCGCTGGGTTGGCGGGGTCGCGCGCAAGCACGCGGCCGAACAGCACCAGCGCCTCCGGCGCCGCGCCCGCACGCAACCGCAGGCGGCCCAGCCCGACCAGCAACGGCGCCGCATCCGGCTGGCCGCGCAGCGCCCGCATCAGCACGTCCTCCGCCCGCCCGGACTGCCCCGCGCGCAGCAGCGCCGCGGCATGGCGGGACTGCACCACAGCATCCCCCGGCGCTGCCGCCGCCGCCGAGGCCAGCATGGACAGCGCCACGTCGGTCTGCCCGGAGGCTTCGGCCGCGGCCGCCACCCGCAGCCGCGCCGCGGTATCATGCGTCACCGGCCCCGATCCCTGGCCCGCGCACCCCGCCAGCAGCAGCAGGGCCAGCCCCGCCCATCCCCGCAACAGCATCATGGCGTCCCCGAGAATTGGCGGCCGATTTCCAGCACGGATGGCCCGACCAGCGCGATGAACAGCGCCGGCAGGATGAACAGGATCAGCGGCCCGACCAGCAGTGCCGGCAGGCGGATTGCCTTTTCCTCGATGCGGAGCATGCGTTCCGTCCGCATCTCCGCCGACAGCATGCGCAGCGCCTGCGCCAGCGGCGTGCCGTAGCGCAGCGTCTGCGAGAGCGTGGCGCCGAGCCGTTTGAAGCCCTCCATCTCGGTGCGCTCGCCCATCCGTTCCAGCGCTACGCGCCGATCCGGCAGCATGCGCAACTCCTGCACCAGGATGCTGAACTCCAGCGCAATGGCCGGGTTCGAGCCCTGAAGCTCCCGCGCCACGCGGTCCACCGCGGTCTCCAGGCCAAGGCCTGCCTCCGCCGCGACCACCAGCAGGTCCAGCCCATCCGGCAGCCCCATGCGAAGCCGCTGCTGGAAGGGCCGCCGCAGCATGCCCACCAGCCAGTTCGGCACCACGACCCCGAGGCATAGCGCGAGCGCGAACAGCATGGCGCCGTTCATGGTGCTGACCCCGGCCATGGCGGCATAGGTCACGGCCCCGGCGGGCAGCAGGACCACCAGCACCGCCTTGGCCCCGATCAGCGCCGGCACGGCCGCGCGCGGGTCGAGCCCCGCGGCGGCGACCGAACGCTGGAAGCCGGCCGCATCCTTTTCCGAGACGAAGGCGCTGTTGCGCAGAACCTCACCCAGCCACAGCACCGGCCCCAGCGTGCGCGCACCCAGGCTGGTGGGCCGCCGTTCCGCGGCCTTCGGCTGCGCCGCCGCCACCACGCTGCGGAGATGCACGGACATGTCGCGATCCTCCGCCGCATGCGCCAGCAGCAGCGCCGCGATCAGCGCGAGGCAGACCGCGCCACCGACCGCCGCGAACATCAGCAGGGTTTCCGGTGCCGGCATCGCTCAGCCCTTCCCGGCCTGGCGGATCAGCCAGCGGATGGTGACCAGGCCGAGCGCCATCATCACCAGGCCGACAACGGCCATGGTCTGGCCGGTCGGGTTCTGCGTGAAGGTCTCGATGTAGAAGGGTTGGATCATCGCCATGGCGCCGGCGGCCAGGAAGGGCAGGACCACCAGCATCCCGGCCTGCATGTTGGCCTCCGCCGCCAGCGCCCGTGCCCGCTTCGCCATGGCGACGCGCTTGCGCACCAGATCCGCCAGATTGTCCAGCGTTTCCGCCAGGCTGCCGCCGGTCTGCGACTGCAGGCCGAGCGTGACCGCGAGGAAGGCATATTCGGTGACGCCGGTGCGGCGCGACAGGCTGACCAGCGCATCCTCGACCGGTCGGCCGATGGCCATCTCGCCGGCGACGCGGGCAAACTCCTCCCGCGTCGGGGATGAGATCTCGCGCGCCACGCCGCGCAGCGCCTCGGCCAGCGGCAGCCCGGCGCGGATCGCGCGGACCATCAGGCCGAGCGCGTCTGGAATCTGTTGGAACACCGCTTCCGCATAGCGTGCGTGCTGCATGCCGAACAGGAAACGCGCCGCCATCACCCCGGCGGCCAGCGACGCCAGCCAGGTGAGCGACAGGCTGAGCCGGCCGCTCGCCATGGCGTGCACCACCGCCGCCATGCCCAGCGCCATCAACGCGACCAGCGGCCACGGGATGGACCGCGCCTGCGGCATTTCCGGATCGAAGCGGATGAGCCGCAGCAGGCGGACAGAGGCACGGCCGTGCCGCGAGCGCGCCACCCGGATGGAGGGCAGCACGACCTTCGGCCCGTCATCCGGCGTGGCGCCGCCCAGGTCGCGCAGCCGGGCGCGCAAGGCGCTGCCGTCGCCGGATTGCGCCAATGCGACGCCAGCCAGCAGCACGCACAGCAGCAGCAAGGCCGGCAGGACGATCAACAGGAGGTCACGCGGCATCGCGGCCATCCTGCATGGCGCGCATCCAGGCCTCACCAAGGCCGAAATAGGTCAGCCGGTCGAAGAAGCCGGGGCGGATGCCGGGTGTGACCCAGCGTCCGCGGATGCGGCCATTCTCGTCGTCGCCCAGATACTCGAAGGCGAAGACGTCGTTCATGGTGATGACCTCGCCTTCCAGCCCGACCACCTCGGACACCTGCGAGACGCGGCGACCGCCGTCGCGCATGCGCTCGATCTGCACGATCAGGTCCACCGCGCTGGCGATCTGCGTGCGGATGGCGCGCGAGGGCAGGTTGTTCTGTCCCATCTGCACCATGTTCTCGATCCGCACGACGGCATCGCGCGCCGTATTGGCGTGGACGGTGCAGTAGGACCCGTCATGGCCGGTGTTCATGGCTTGCAACATGTCGAAGGCCTCGGCGCCGCGCACCTCGCCGACGATGATGCGGTCCGGCCGCATCCGCAGCGCGTTCTTCATCAGGTCGCGCTGGTTGATCTCGCCCTTGCCTTCCAGGTTCGGCGGGCGGGTTTCGAGGCGGACGATGTGCGGCTGCTGCAGTTGCAGCTCCGCCGCGTCCTCGATTGTGACGATACGCTCGCCGTGGTCGATGAAGCGGCTCATCGCATTCATCATGGTGGTCTTGCCGGATCCGGTACCACCGGACACCACCACATTCAGCCGACACCGCGCCGCGATCTCCAGCACGCGCGCCACGCTGTGGGACATGGATCCACCATCGGCCATCGCCTGCAGGTCGATCTTCTTCTTGGAAAATTTCCGGATCGAGATGCTGCATCCGTCGATCGCCAGCGGCGGGAACACCACATTGACGCGGCTACCGTCGAGCAGGCGGCAATCGACCAGCGGGCTGCTTTCATCGACGCGCCGTCCGACCGTGGCGGCCATCTTCTGCGCGATGTTGGCCACCTGCTGCGCGTTGCGGAAGCGCACATCGGCGCGCACCAGCTTGCCGCGCCGTTCGATGAAGACGTGGTCCGGCCCGTTCACCATGATGTCGCTGATCGTGTCGTCGGCCAGCAGCGGCTCCAGCGGGCCGTAGCCCACCATGTCGTGTTCCAGCTCCTCCGCGATGCGCGCCTGCTCGCGTGCCGAAAGCCCGATGCGCTCACGATCCGCGAGGTCGTGCACAAGCGATTCGAGCTGCGCGCGCAGCGCCGCACGCGGCAGTTCGGAGGCGACGATGGGGTCGACCTGCTCCATCACCCGCGCCCGCAGCTGTTCCAGCGGCACGCCGGGTGCCAGCGGCATGACGGTTCCACCGGCCTCCGCAGGCAGCGTCGCGCTGACCAGCGACATCGGTGCGTCCAGCCGGCGTCCGAAGGCCTTCATGTGCGGCCCCCGAACAGCCGTGCCATCAGGCCGGTACGCACCGGCCCGCTATGCACCGCCGCCACCTCCTCCGTCACCGGCGCCAGCGCGCGGCGCAGCACGGCGTTGAGCGCAGGCTTGCCGAGATTGGCGGCGCGCGGCAGCAGCTTGGGCAGGTCAGGGATGGTGACCTCCGGCGTCGCACCCAGCCCTTCGAGGATGTGCTTGCGCTTCAGCCCACCGGGCAGGCCCTCGCGGTTCAGCACCGTCATCATCCGCGCCGCGCCGCCCGCGGCCAGCTTGCGCGCGGCGATGGCATCCCGGATGCCGGCAACGTCCGGGCCCATCACCAGCAGCATCAGGCGGGACGCCGCCAGCACGGCACGCTCCGCCGGGCCGGGCGGCATCGGCAGATCCACCACCACATAGTTAAAGCGCTGCCGCAGCAGGCCGAGCAGCCCGGCGACGCCCTCGATGGTCGGCTGCGGCATGGCATCCATCGGCTCCTCGGCCGCGATCAGCTTCAGCCGCTCCCCGATCGGCGCCGCGCAGCGTTCCAGGAACAGCCCATCGACCCGTTCCGGATCTTCCAGCGCCACGCGCAAACCGGGCGCCGGGCGCACACCCAGCATCAGCCCGGTGGTGCCGCCGCGCAGATTCAGGTCGAGCAGCGCCACATGGCCACGGCTGACATCCGCGAGTTGCAGCGCGAGGTTCACGGCGACCGTGGTCGCGCCGACGCCGCCGCGCGCACCGCAGACGGCGACCACCTGGCCACCGCGCCGCGCCGCCTCTGTCTCGGCCTCGCCACCCCGCAGGAAGGGACCGAACAGGCGTTCCGCCCCGTCGCGGGTCAGCGGCTTGTGGACGTATTCGGCGACGCCGAGGTCCCGTGTCAGTTGCCGGTAGAAGCTGATCTCGCTGTTGTCGCCCAGCACCAGCATACGGAGGTCCGGCGTGCAGATACCGGCCAGCGCCTCAAGCTGTTCCATCGGGTCGTCGATGCCGGCGATATCAACCAGCAGCACAAGCGGCGTCGCCTCTCGCTCCAGCGCCTTGATCGCGGTTGCGATGCCGCCGCGCCGCACGGCAAGCCCACCACCGAACGCCGCAAGGCCGCCCCGGATCGCGGCCTCGGAGGCCTCGTCCTGCACGAAGGCCAGGAAGGGCGCGCGGTCGCCGCGGCCTGCCCCGGCCGCGCGGCCGCCGCCACGGGCCTGGTCGGCGGCTTCGCGTGGCAGGTCACCGCGCATTGGGGCCGCCCATCGGTTGCGCCACCGGCTCCGGGCTGACCGGCGCGATCTTCGACAGGGTTGAGGCCGGCAGTGGGAAGCGCTGCCCGGCTTCCAGACGCCGCACGGCGACGGCGCCGGCCTGCCCGCGTTCACCGATCGCGGCGCGACCACGCCTGGCATCCTGCGGGTCGTCCAGCATGGCACGCAGATTGGCCTCATTGGCCCCGCGGGAATGCCAGGTCCCGGGCCGGGCAAAGTCACTGCCTTCGCCCTGGCAGGCGGCGAGTAACAGCATCGGCAGGATCGGCAGCAGGCGCATCGGCATCACTCCAGGATGAAGCCGGCATCGATCGCGCCGCCGCTCGCCGGGGGCGGCGCGCCACGGGCGATCTGGCGGCGGTGCAGGATGCGGTCGAGGTCCGTCGCCGGGCGGAAGCCATCGGTCGGCGCGGCCAGCAGGTTCGGGTCGGACACCGGCCGCACCAGATAGGGCGTGACGATGATGACAAGCTCCGTCTCGTTGCGACGAAACCGGTCTGACCGGAACAGCGCCCCGAGCACCGGCACGTCGGCGAGGCCGGCCAGCCCGCTATTCGCCATGGTGCTGCCCTGCGACAGCAGCCCGGCAATGGCGAAGGATTGCCCGCTGCCGAGCTCCACCGTGGTTTCCGCCCGCCGCACCGACAGCGCCGGGATCCGCACCACGCCACCGCCGAGCGGCAGGGAAATCGCGCCATTGTCGGTCAGCTCGCTGACCTCCGGCCGGATCCGCAGGTTCAGCCGGTCCGGCGCCAGCACGGTTGGCACGAAGGCCAGGCTGATGCCGAAGGGCTTGAACTCGATGGTGATGCCGCCGGAGGCGGCGCTGGCGGAAACCGGCACGGGGAATTCGCCGCCGGCCAGGAAGCTCGCCACCTCGCCCGACTGCGCCGTCAGGTTCGGCTCCGCCAGGATGGTGATGAGCTGGTCTTCGGCCAGTGCGTCAATCACCGCGTTGATGTCGAAGCGGGACGAGTTGTAGGCCGCACCATAGCGCTGCGGCACGGCGACACCGGCGCCGCCCAGCAATGCTCCGGCCACGGCGCCTGCGCCGCCGCTGCGCAACCCAAGCAGGAAATTGCCGCCGGTATTCGCCAGCGCCTGCCAGTTGAAGCCCAGTTCGCGCGACACCTGGCGAGAGATTTCGGCCACGCGCACGCGCACATTCACCTGGATCGAGCCGAGCAGAACCAGGCTGTTCGTCACCTCCCGGTCCGTGCCGGCCATGGATTGGGCGATCGCCTCCGCACGGCGCGCATCAACGGCGGAGGCGGCCTGGCCCGTCAGTTCCAGCATCCGCGGCCCGGCGGCGGCCACGCGCGCCGTGGCGGCGCCGGGCACCATGCGGCGGATCATGCTCTGGATCGCGCCGGGGCTGGCAGCTGGGCTCGCCACCGGCCCGGCAAGGCCAGGCTCCGGCGCGGGTGTGTTGGGCAGCACGGTTACGTCGTATTCGGCGACCGGGCTGCCATCCTCCGCGGTCGCGATGATGGTGGTGCGACCGGCGCCGACCGCCATCAGGAACAGGCTCGTGGGGGAAGCCGGCTGCACCCGGGCGATGCGCGGATCCGCCGCGAGCACCGTCAGCGCGGCTTCCGGCAGCACCAGCAGGCGGCCCGTGCCGGCCACCAGGGTCAGCCGCTGCGCCCCGCTGATGCGCGGCGCGGCGGCCACCGTCGCGGCCGGCACGGAGGTGCCGGCGGAGGGGCGCGGTGCCAGCTGGTCCCGCGGCATCGTCACGGCCTGCTGCGCCAGCGCCGGGCCGGTGGCCAGTACGCAGGCCATGAGGGTGAGGAAGCGCCTCATCGAAACAGGACGTTCTGCGTTTCGTCGCCCTGGATGACGCGCATCCGCAGCCCCTGGCTGAGGCCGGCGCGGGCCAGCGCGGGCGATACGTCTTCCCCGAACACCGAGCCGGGCGGGACGATGATGGCCAGTGGCAATTCCGCCTCGATCGCGCGCACCGTCAGCGCGAGGCGGCCGAGCCGGCTGCCGACGGCGACGCGCTCGGCCTGCGCGGACGTGACCTCAAGAGTCACGGTGCGGGCGATGCGGTTGGCGGTGGCTTCGGCGCCGGTGGCGCCCTGGGTGATCTGCTGGTCCACGGCGATGACGCGCACATCCGTCAGCAGCGTTTCCCCGACCACGCGGCGGGCCAGCGGCGCGTCGCCGGCGGCGAGTTCCTGGGTCAGGATCAGATCCACCTGGTCGCCCGGCCAGATCAGGCCGGCGGCGCCGGTCACCACATCGACGCCGACCGAGATCGCCCGCTTGCCCGGCGCCAGCACGGCGGCGAGGAAGCCGCGGTCGCGCGGGCGCAGATACTGCGCGCGATCCAGCGGTGCACCGGCTTCCATGAAATGCCGCAGCATGGCACCGCGCAGTTCCGCCTTCGCCGTATCGGTCGGTGGCACCGCGCCTTCGGGCAGCAGCTCCGGCGCGATCTCCCGCGTGGTGAAATCCTCCTCCTTCAGCAGGGTGCCGGCGGGCAGCGCGCGGGCGGCGACCAGCATGCGCGCGAGGACGGGCGGGGGCGGCGGGGCGGGCGCGGCAATCTCGGTGGAAGGTGCCTGGGCCTGGGGCGCAAGCATCTGCGTGCCCAACGCGCCGAGGCCAGCAGCGGTGATAATGAGCGACAGGACGACGAGGATACGAAGGATCATGTGGGCGGTCCCGCCTTATTGGGGGTTCGCGAGCAGCGCGGCCAGCGCCCCGGCGGCGATGGCGAAGCCGTAGGGCAGAGGGCCGCGCCGCCGCAGGCGCCAGGACTCGATGGCCGCCAGCCGCGGCAGCAATGCCGCACCTGGCGCAGGCGCAAGGCGTGGCGCGAAGGACGGTCCAGCGAGGTAGAGCGCACCCAGCAGGCCACCGGCCAAGGCCGTGGCGAAGACGAAGTCCCAGGTGGCGGCGGGCGCGAGGCCGAGGGCCACCGCGCCTGCCAGTTTCACGTCACCGCCGCCGAGCCAGCCGCGCATGGCGCAGCCCAGCAGCACCAGGAACAGCAGCGCGGCGCTGGCGAGGGAGACCAGCGCCGCATCCCAGCCGAGCCACAGCCGGGGCAGGATGCCGATGCCGGCGAGGAGGAGGGAGACGGCATCGGGGATCATGCGCGCCGAGAGGTCGCGCCAGCAGGCGTAAGCGAGCAGGGGCAGGATCAGGAGAAGGTGCAAAACTGCCAAGGTGCCGGCTCCCAAGGCATTTGCGGCGAGGCCAGGAATTCTCCGGCCTCTGCCGTTACTTCAAACGGGCTTGCTGGCGGTGATCTGCGTGCCGATGGCCTTGAACGCGTCCTCAAGCGGCGTTTTGAACGCCGTTGCAGCGGCGCCGACGACGATGACAATGCCGACGGCGAGGATCGCGTATTCGGCAGCCGAAACCGCCTTCGTGCTGCGGAGGGCGAGGATGGCGGAGCGGATCATGGTGTGTGTCCCAATCGGTTGTCGTTGCGATGTCCCCGGGATCCTGTCGCCGGCTTGGCGTGCCCGCCATCGGTGAGACCCCTTCCCTCGGCTGCCATGGCCGGCGCTTCGGGATAGTGGAAACTAGGCCTCCAGCGATCTTACGCTCCAGTCAACAACGGTAAGGACATGTGTGAAGAGGTTTTACAACCTGGGGTTTCAGCGGCTCTGGCGTTGAACAAACCTGACATTGCATGACAGTGACGGGTCGATGTCGCGTGCGAGAGTCGCGCCCATGCAGCGACGGTCCCTTTTGCTTTGCCAGCGCTTCCGGCTGGATCAACGCGGCGGCACCACCGCGCTGATGGCGGGCGCCGCGACCATGCTGCTCGGCTTCACCGGCCTCGCGACGGATGCCGGGGTCTGGTACCTGTCACAGCGTAATGCGGTGACGGCGGCGGATCTGGCCGCGCTGGCCGGTGCCGCCGCGCTGGAATCCGGCAGCGATGCCCTCGCCGTCGCCCGTGACACCGCCCGGCGCAACGGCTTTTCCGATGCTGTCGATACCACCGTCACCGTGCGAAGCCCGCCACTGACAGGTGGCCAGGCCGGCAACTCCTTGGCTGTCGAAGTGCTGATCAGCCGGACCCAATCGCTGACGCTGGCGCGCTTGTTCATCGCCGACCCGCCCGTGGCCCGCAGCCGCGCTGTAGCGGCCGCGCATGTGGATGAGGAAGTCTGCGTGCTGGCCCTTGGCGGCGGGTTGGTGCTGGGCGGCAACAGCACGCTGAACGTGCAGCGTTGCGCCCTCGCCTCCAACGGCCAGGGTTCGTCCGGCATTACCGTGAACGGCAGTTCGCGCGTGCGCGCGGCGCAGCTTCTCACCACCGGGCTTTGCAGCAATTGCGACGGCGGCGATGTCTGGACCGATGACACCCGGACCCAGCGTCCCATTACCGTCGCCAACCGCGGCGCGCCGCTGCGCGACCCCTTTGCCGGGCTGCAGAACTGGGTGCCACAGCCGCCGCCTTGCGGTCCGGCCATCACCTTCAGCCAGAGCACCGCGACGATCTCACCAGGCCAGTCCATATGCGGCTCGGTCACCGTGGGCACAAACGACACGCTGACGCTGGAGCCTGGGATCTACTACCTCAAGAATGCGGACCTGACAGTACGCGGCCGCATCCTTGGCAATGGCGTGACGCTGGTGATGACCGGGGATGCTGACCGCATCGGCACGATTCACATCAACGCCCAGGCCGAAGGGGATCTCCGCGGACCGACCACGCCATTGATCCCGGGCCACCCCGAAAGCGCCGGACTGCTGCTGTACCGGGATGCCCGTGCAACCAACAATGGGTCGCAGAAGGAGGTCCACCTGAATGGTGGAGCCACGCTGAAGCTGAATGGCGGCATGTACTTTCCAACCTCCGACGTGCTCATGAATGGCAAGAGCCACATCGAATCCACGTGCCTGGCGTTGGTCGGCTTTCATCTGTCCTTTTCCGGCAATGCGGATACGGACCTTGATGTCGGCGGATGTGTCGGCTTCGCGCCCTACCCGACAACGCGAACCGTGAGGTTGGTGGAATGACGGTGCTGCTTGGACGCCTTGGCAGGCGCGGCGCGTCGGCGGCGGAGTTTGCCATCTGGGCGCCGCTGCTAGCGCTGCTGCTGCTCGGCACCTTCGATCTCGGCAATCAGGTACAGGTGTCGATACGACTGGAGCACGCCGCCCGCGCCGGTGCGCAGGTTGCGTTTGCCGCCCCCGGTGACCCGTCTGCGATCCGCCAGGCGGTGCTGTTGGCGTGGCCCGAGCTGACGGCTTTGGAAGTCACCGTGACCTGCTTCTGCGGCGCCGTCTCGCAGGTCTGCGGGGCGAGTTGCACCGCGCCGGAGCCGCGCACCATCCGAGTTTCCGTCATGCGCACCCTGTCCCCGCTGCTGCTGCCGGCGGCGAACCGGAGCGAAGGTCATGCTACGATCCGCCTGGGCTGAACTCAGGTCCCGGCGCGGCGCTTCGGCGCTGGAATTCGCTGTGGTCGGTAGCCTTGCCTTCATGCTGATGCTCGGCGTGATGGAGGCAGCACGCTACCAGTTCACGCAGCAGGCACTTCGCAGCGTGGCAGGCGAGGCGGCGCGCCGGGCGATGCTGCTGGGAGCGGCCAACATGGCAGCGCGGCGGGCGCCGTGTGAGGGCCTGACCGGCGCCTTGCCTGGCACAACCTTCTCGGCCCCCTTCCTCGATGCCGCGTCGCTTGCGGTTCACCTGTCCGGATGTGCAACGCTGGGTGCGGTGACGCGGGTGACGGTCACGGTCACGCAGCCCTTCGATTTCGTGACGCCGTTGATCCAGCCGGCGAGCTTGACGCTGACCGAGGTTACAGGTGCCTTCTTCAATTAGGCGGAGCCAGACGTCCAAGGCAGAACATGGGTCGAATCTGGGATACCACATCCCGATGGTCGTGACTCACGATGGGGATTCGCCGACGCAGCGGCTGTGTGACTCAAGCTTGTGAGCATCGGAGGTTCGCTGCGGCACGCGCCATCACCCGGGGTCCGATTTCATGGTTCTGGATTTGGCGGAGGTATCGCCAGGTCCGCACCGCCCTTCCGGCTGACACCCACCCATATGCGCCGGCTGTCGCCTCACTTCCCGCGCTCGCAGGGATTGCAGCGGCGCGATGCGCCTGCCGCTTACGGCCGCACAAGACGCTCTGCAACCGCTTTGTGCGTTGGAGGTGCCTCGGCGGGTGCGATCGCATCTTTGCAGCGCTGGCCGCAGAAGCCCGACCGCCCGATCGGCTGATGATCGACAGCACCCAGCTGAAGGCCCACCGCACCGCAGACAGCCTGCTCAATAACGGGCTTTTCCCCGCTGTATCGGCTGGACCAAGGGCGGGTTGAACTCCAAGCACCACGCCGTCTGCGACGGCCAGTGCCGCCCCATCTTCATGCTGCTGACCGAGGGGCAGGCCAGTGACCATCGTGGCGCCGCCCTGATACTGCCCCGCCTGCCGCCAGCGCGACGATTCATCGGCGACCGCGGCTATGGCAGCGGGCGCTTCCGCGCCGCCCTGCAGGACAAGGGCACCAGCCCCGTTAGGGCAGTGCCCTGAACCCCCTCAAAGCGCAGCTGCAAAGTATCGATCCAGCACAACGCGCGCTCTACTGCCCCCGCCTCCGCATCGAGAATATATTCGGCAGGCTTATGGACTGGCGCCGCATCGCCATGCGCTACGACCGCTGTGCCCCGCACCTTTTTCCGCGCCATCGCCCTCGCCGTCACCGTCACTTCCTGGCTCGTCCGATGAATCCTGACCCTAGCTGCCGTTGGTATCCAAATGACGGAGATTCAATGGCATGGAGAACGTCAGGCAGTCTAGAGCGTGATTCTGTCTGAGTGAATC